>CAYOHA010000172.1:0-6008 GCA_964403625.1 uncultured Dehalococcoidales bacterium
ATTTAACACATTTACGGTTTACACTATCGGTAAGTTCAAAGGTATGTAGAAAAGCTTCCTCCAGTTGGGAGTATGTTGCAGTCTGCAGATCAAAAGCTCCTTCAGATAGAAAATTAAATGATTCGTTAGTTATCTGTCTGAGCACATCTTTCTTTTGAACACCTCTGGTTGAAATCAACAGCTTGAGTTGGCTGGTTGGTGTGCCATTAGCATCTACAAGGTTCAAAAAACGTAGTGCCGTCATTAGTTGAGTTCCAGTGCTTCCAGATAATCTATCGCCCCAGTAACTCCGATCAATTCGAGATGGTATCCCTTGTTGTAGTCTATCAATGAAGTTCTGGAATGTTCGATAAGAAATATAGGGTGGTAAGCGTTTACGACTACTACTTCTGACCATATTATTACTCATTGAGATTATAATGCAAGAAATTCCGAATTTCAAGAGGGAATGTATAGTTCCAATAAAAAAAAATTCTAACGAATCAGGAAAATCAAAGTGCAAATTCTAGCACTAAAAATAATATGAATGGAATTTTCACAAATGCTAAAAGGACAAAGAAGGACAATAATTGACCATTGCTTTTGGCACACAGTAGGATTGTTTTTAAGTTCTAAATAAAAAGAAAGGAGGACGAGAACTTGGGTACCGCAATAGAATACCAGAAGGTAATGAACGAAATTGTCTACATTAACCTGCCTGGACCGGAAGAACCTAATCCGGGAATGAGTGGAGGTGAGCTGTTGCATGGTTTTCTAGCTGAACTCTACATGACGTCAAACCTTGAAATAAAGAGTTTTGTCAGTCTCCTGTGCAACAAATGGAACATCCACTATCGAGAACAAAGGGGGTAAATAGTCCCTTACTGAACTGTAAATATATAATTAATAGTTCAGGGGGAGAGGAGGAAAAAAATGAGTAAAAGAACAAGGATTGCTGGTATTGATGTTGGCACAACTAAGATATGCACTATTATGGCTGATACTGATGGAAACAGCTGGCCTCGTATTCTTGGTGTTGGTATTGCCCCGTCTCAGGGGATGCAAAAGGGTATGATAATAAACTTTAATGAAGCCAAGCAGTCAATCCTAGAGTCAGTCAGAAAGGCAGAGAAGATAGCTGGTTATAAAATAGAATCAGCCTATGTTGGGGTAACTGGCAGGCATATCAGCTCAGTAAACAACCGGGGAGTGGTTGCTATCACCCGGAATGATAGGATGGTGCACCCCAAGGATTTAAGGCGGGTTCTTGATGTCGCCCGTAGCGTCAAGATTACCGGTGACCGAAAGCTGCTTCACGTTATTCCACGGACTTATGCTGTTGACGGTCAGGAAGGGGTTAAGAACCCGATCGGCATGCATGGTTTCCGCCTGGATGTTGAGACACATATTATTACTGCGGCGGTAACATCTGTCCAGAATCTGACCAAGTGTATCCGCAGTACCGGTATTGACATTGAAGACCTAGTCTTGGAACCTCTGGCAAGTGCTGAAGCTGTCCTTACTGAGGAAGAAAAGATGAATGGTGTTGTGCTTGCTGACATCGGCGGTGGTACCACCGATATAGCCGTTTTTAAAGACAATAGTATCTTCCATACCGCTGTCTTACCTGTTGCTGGATATCAAATTACCAAGGATATTTCTGTTGGCTTGGGGCTTTCGTTTGAATTAGCTGAAGAAATGAAGAAAAAGTATGGAAGCGTATTGCCCATTGAAGAGAAGGGCGACAGTGACAGAGCAGTGACTCATGACGGGCATAGTATCTCATATCGTGACCTTTCGGATATAATCCACATCCGTGTTGAGGAACTCCTTAGACTCATAATGCTAGAGTTACCGCAAAATGAGCAAAGTAAGCTTGTCCCGTCAGGGCTGGTGCTAACTGGAGGTTCAGCTAACCTGCCCGGTATTGCCGAGTTGGCTACTAGTTTGACCCGCATTCCGGTAAGGATTGGCGTACCTCTTAACCTTTATGGTGTCTCCGATATCCTGCAGAATCCAGCCTATGCCACCAGTGTTGGTCTCCTCCTTTGGAAACCGAAGTCACAAGGGACGCAGAGCTGGGAGGTAAAAAGCGGTTTGCGCCGCTTTGTATCAAGAATTTTCGGACTCTTTCGTTAAAAGTATATATTAAAAAGGTTATAAGGAGAGGAAAAATGTCAAAAGTGAGTTATGTCCCCAGTGGAGCGAAAATAAAAGTTATTGGTCTGGGTGGAGGAGGCTGTAATGCTGTTACCCGAATGGTGCGGGAAGGGATTCGTGGTGTAGAGTTCATCGCCATGAACACTGATGCCCAGCACTTGGCGGTTACCGAATCGTCGGTACGCATTCAGCTTGGTGAGCGACTTACCCGGGGTCTGGGTGCTGGTGGTGACCATAATGTTGGTGCGAAGGCTGCTGAGGAAAGCCGTGATGAGATCAAGCAGGCTGTTATCGGCTCTGATATGGTCTTTATTGCTGCTGGAATGGGAGGCGGCACCGGCACCGGGTCTATACCAATGGTAGCTCAAATTGCCAAGCAGAGTGGTGCCCTCACTATTGCTGTAGTTACCAGACCATTCAGCTTTGAGGGCACCCATCGCAGTCAGGTTGCTGAAGAGGGAATCATGGATCTGATTGATAAAGTAGATACTCTGGTCATTATTCCCAATGACCGCTTACTTGAACTCGTTGATGCCAAAGCCAGTGTTGATAGTGCCTTTAAACTGGCTGATGAAGCCCTTCATCATGGGGTGCAGGCGATTGCCGAGGTTGTAACTGTGCCTGGACTAATTAATCTCGACTTTGCCGATATCAGAACGGTGATGAAAGACGCTGGCCCAGCATGGATGTCTATCGGTCGTGGTACCGGACAGAATAGGGCTAAAGATGCAGCTAAACAAGCCTTGGCAAGTCCACTACTCGATGTCTCGATCGAAGGAGCAAGGGGAGCTTTATTCAACGTTGCGGGCAGTAACCTTACGTTATTTGAGGTTAGTGAAGCCGCTGAAGTCATCAAAAACGCTGTTGATCCTGAAGCAAATGTCATCTTTGGCGTTGTCCTCGACCCTAATATGGGGAATGAGGTTCGCTTGACCCTTATTGCTACCGGATTTACTACAAAGGAAGTCCTCACCGGAGCAAGCTGGGAGAAAGAAATAACAAAGCTTCTTAAAGGGAAAACCGAAGAGGAGCTTGAAGTACCTTCGTTTATGAGATATCGGCATATTATGCCGGGGCAGCGGTCACGCTCACTAAGCTAAGAAGGTACCCAAGCTCGTCCTGGTTTAGTATGGGGAGTCGTATAAATAGTAAATATCACTTACGACTCCCCAGTTTAACTTGAGTCCGTTATTTTGTGAGGAAAGCATTCGTGTCTGAACTGAAGACTGCCATTACGGTTGTCGAGATTGTAGTCGCTGCAATTGTCGCGGTGCTGCTAGGAGACTATCTGGGCTATAAAATTGGCCGATGGAAACTAGCAGCATTTGTCGGGATTGTTGCTTTAGTTACTATTATAGCTTTTGTAATTTATGCTGCTGTTATGCTTACTTAATCGTATAATTTAGAACATCAATAAAAAAGGGCTTATTTCTCGATGAGATTATGAAAAAGGGTGTGGTAGTAAAGGACGGTGGTAAGTTATTCCCGTATTATCGTCAATGAATCAGGAGGGAAATAGCGATGGCGGATATCACTAGAGACAGTATGTTCTGCTTTTTACAAAAGTATGGTGATAGCTGGGTAAAAAGAGAGCTTTTACTATTTTGGATTATGCATCCCAATACTAAGTTTAGTAGGAAAGCAATCGGGTATAGCTTGACTAGCAATAATCTTGATGTCGAAGGTTCGCTCAGAGTTATGGTCGAAGAAGGGCTGGTTGATGAAAATGTGTCAAATGGTGTAACACTTTACTCACTAACCTCGAACGAAGAGCGGCGCCGGTTGATACTGGATCTGGCTCCCCTTGGCTGGAATCGCTGGCAGAATATGCTTTCCGAGCGTACTGCTATTTCAACTCTAGCCGATAGCTCTTCAAGCATTTCACAGGTTAAGGTTGCCAGTCCTGTATCCTGATATAAATGGAAATAACTGGAGAATTAGTTTAAACACGTTTGATCGTGTTTATCGGTATCCTAAAAAAAGAACTGGTATCAGGTAACAAAGCTAATATAAACAGTCACGAAAGGAAATGTGATGACAACAGGTATCATCTCATGGTTGGTGAAAGATCGTGGTTTTGGATTTATTAAGAGTAGTGGTGGGCACGAACTGTTTTTCCACCGTAGCCAGGTTCGGGGTGTCGCTTTTGAGTTACTGACACAAGGGCAAAGTGCTACATTTAGCGTTGCTCTGGGCACAAAGGGATTTCAGGCTATTGACGTTAGACCGATAGCAGTAGATACAAACTATGGTATAGAGAACAGTCGGTTAGAAAAGGAAGTAATATTCACGATGCAAAAGGTTTCACAAACAGCTAATCCAGAGAGTGGTCTGGTTAGACTAGTGGAGCCAGCTAAGAACAAAGTAGCTGTATAATCTTGTTTTTGACTCTTGGCTAAAAAGCGGAAAAGTTATTCTCTTAAGAAATGATAACTCGTCCGCTTTTTTATTATTTATCATTGACAAGCCCATACTTTCTCACTACACTGCTGTATGCATATAGTTAAGAATAGGGAGGTATTTTATGTCCGAGAAAATAGGTGATTTGATAAGGGAGGCAGCTCGTAGCGTTCCGGTATATAAAAAAGTTGACGTATTAGTTGCTGGTAGCGGTTCGGCTGGACTTTCGGCAACAGTATCTGCAGCGCGAAACGGTGCTGATGTGCTGCTTGTTGAACGAAACTCCTTCCTGGGTGGACAAGCCGCAGCGTCATATCAGGTCTGGTTTGGCGGAGGTACGGATATCCTGACCGGTTTTGCGAAGGAATTTGCTGAGAGGCTTGATGATATTGGTGCGTCGAAACTGCTGGAGCGATATCGGACACAGACTCCTGAAACAGGTATCCAACCTCTTACCTACCATATTTCTATTGACCCTGAAGAATGGAAAAATTTAGCATTCGACATGGTAGAGGAAGCCGGGGCTAAAATTTTGACCAATACTTTAGCGGTTGATGCCATTGTGAAAGATGAAGAAGTTAAAGGTATCATTATCGAAAACAAGTCCGGACGACAGGCGGTCCTGGCTGATGTCGTAATTGATGCAACAGGTGATGCTGATATCGCTGCTCGAGCTGGAGTGCCTATGGACAAACTCCCGAAGAGTGGTTACTTAATGGCTATGGTGATGTTATTTCGCCTAGGAGGAGTAAATTATAAAAAAATAGCGAACTATGCCAGAAAGCACCCGGATGACTTTAACCCCGGCTCAGGAGTACCTCCAGGTGATTTTGACGGGATGAACATGGCATCGATACAGGGTATGGGGGGCTGGATGTCAATAGTAAGAGAAGCCAAGAGAAGAGGAGAACTTCCAAGAGATTGGCGGAGTGGTTGGGGACGGGATGGTTTTGGTATTTGTGGAGTGTCTCCTTCAGCAATAGAACATGGTATTTGTTACTTCGACTTGATTCATGTGTTTAAACGGTTCCCGTGGAATGCCGAGGATGTTTGCCAGGCAGAGCTTGAGGGGAGGAAGCAGATACGGACATTCATTAGATTCTTAAAAACAGTACCTGGCTTCGAATCATCTTACCTGATAGATATTGCTCACAGCATAGGGTTGCAGGATTCCCGTCGTATTATCGGAGACTACGTTTTAACCAGAAAAGATATATATGAAGGTAGGACATCTGATGATGATATCTGCCTTATCACTCTCACCTGGCCGGATGTACCCGTATCTGAGGATGAAGGCTGGATTATGCATCCATCGGACGGCAGTCAGGGAAATGAGGTTTACCAGCGACAGGTTCGTGAAATAACCTATTTTCAGACAATATTCGGTGTTCCGTACCGGTGTCTGATTCCGAAGAATGTTGACCGGCTCCTGGTTGCCGGACAGACGATTTCAATGACCTATATGGCAC
>CAYOHA010000173.1:0-5975 GCA_964403625.1 uncultured Dehalococcoidales bacterium
CTTCAGGGTAACAGGGAGAGCTTTTTTCTTGACTCTTAGTTCCAAAGATATCTTGTGTCTGCCATTTTCTCTCTAAGCTTCAACACTACTACCATCAAGGACACTTCCCAGAAAGCCGAAATTATCAACACTACTGAATGAATCTTACAGGGGGGTTGTCAATGCCTACCTGAAAACGACCTCCAATAATGGCAAGAAGCCTTCACTTCTTACATAAATCACAGTTTGAGGTTCTCAGTGCTACGTAAAAATCTTGCGGTCATTTTTATTGACGTAAAAGTGATTATTTCCTATACTTACCCCATCATAAACGGACTTCTTATCAAATAATTGGGTAGTTGAAAGGATTTTATCATGAAATGTCCAAAATGTAGAAAAGCTAAAAGCCAAGTGATCGATTCAAGACCGGCAAAAGACAAATTCAGCATTTCGCGTCGGCGTGAATGTTTAGCGTGTTCGACACGATTTACAACCTTTGAAGCAACCGAGCAAAATTTTCTATCTGCGATGATAAGAAAAAATACTGGAAGTGTGGTTACTCTTAACAGTATGAAGGCGATGTTAAATTTTATCTCCAACACTCTGAGTACCTTATCCGGAGAAGCCGAAGGGCTTGTTGACAAAGTTACTCAACTTGAAATGATCGAGCTAAGAAATAAACTGAAGAATAAATCAGATAAAATGTCTAAAAAGGCAGTACGCAAAAAATCTCGACTCAGGAAGAAGGTTTCTGAGAGAAAGAAAGTTGCCGGTAAAATAACTGGAATGACTGCAACAGGCACAATTATCAAAATCATCAGTCGGTTCAAAAGGGGTGTAGATATTCCAGAATTAAAGGACCGGACTGGATTTGATGGTAGTAAGATTCGGAATATTCTTTATCAGCTATCAAACCAAGGAAAAATCAAGAAAATCAGTCGGGGTGTTCATACCCTGGCATAAACTGTACATAGCAAGAGCCAAATTAGAATTAATAAGGAGATTACAATGGATAATATACAAATTGAGGTCAAAGACAATAAAGCAGTTATCACTATAGACCTAAGTAAAGACTTTGGTCCGAGCAAATCAGGAAAGACAATTGTGGTAGCAACGACTCGTGGGAACGTCCCTATCCCTGGCGCTGAAACTATTCGACTTGGGTTAAATTGCTATAAATATCCAGAGGATAATAAATAAAAAATCATCACGGCGCTTAACCCAGGTTGCCCAAGATATTTAATGTCAACTGGTTCCGCAAAGGATCAGATGGCACATTCCTGTGGCCTGGTTATGGTGACAATGTCAGAATACTGAAATGGGTCTTCGAAAGAGTGGAAGGCACAGCAGGTGCTGTCGAAACTCCGATTGGCTATGTACCGAGGAAACAAGATATTGATATTTCATGGTTAAGCGGTATAGCAGATAAACTAGATGAGATCCTGAAGGTGAACAACAAGGAATGGCTAGATGAATGCGAACTGATCGCTGAACATCAGGCAAAATTCGGTAGCAAACTGCCTAAAGAAATCTCCAGTCAGTTTGCGGCACTGAAAGCCAGGCTTACAAGATAGAAGAATTCTTATAGCCTGCATTCATGTCTGTGATGAAAGCTCCGCTATTCCAGGTGAAACATCAGCTATCATTTTTATGTTTACCACACGAAAAGAGAGGAAAAAATGAACACAAAACTGTTTAAGGTGATGATTACTGCTTTTATTGTAGTGCCTTTGCTTTCTATTGCAAAGGATGGTGCCATAGCGGCCTGGACTCCGATGAATAGTGGAACAACAGAATATCTCCTTGACGTCTGGGGCAATTCAGGAAGCGATGTCTTTGCCGTGGGCGAGAATGGAACTATTGTACACTATGACGGATCAAACTGGTCAGCCATGAGCAGTGGAACTACAGAACATCTTTTTGGAGTATGGTGCAATACGGGTAGTGATGTATTTGTTGTAGGTGCTAAAGGCACTATCCTCCACTATGATGGTATTGGTTGGAATTCCATGGCCAGTGGGACAACAGCATATCCCTATAAGCTTTGGGGCAGTTCGGGGAGTGATGTCTTTGCCGTAGGCAGCAACGGTACCGTTGCTGCATTATAATGGTACGAACTGGTCTTCCATGAGCAGTGCAACGGGAGAGTCTCTCAGAGCAATCTGGGGCAGCTTAGGGAGTGATGTCTTTGCCGTGGGTGATAATAGCATCAAAGTACACTATAACGGTACGAGCTGGTCTCCTATGTTACCAGCAACAACAGGGCATCTGAATGGAATCTGGGGCAGTTCGGGGAGTGATGTCTTTGCCGTGGGTGATAATAGCATCAAAGTACACTATAACGGTACGAGCTGGTCTCCTATGTTACCAGCAACAACAGGGCATCTGAATGGAATCTGGGGCAGTTCGGGGAGTGATGTCTTTGCCGTGGGTAGTAGTGGCACTATCCTTTACTACGATGGTACCACCTGGACTACCATGAGCAGCGGGACATCAACAGATTCTTTTACTGATGTCTGGGGAAGTTCTGGGATAGATGTCTTTGCCGTGGCTTATCCTATATTTCACTACGACGGTACGAGCTGGTCTGAAATGGATAGTGGGTCAGCCTGGTCCCCGTGGTCTCTCAATGGAATCTGGGGCAGTTCGGGGAGTGATGTCTTTGCCGTGGGTAGTAATGGCACCATTCTCCACTACGATGGTAACCCTACACCCATGTCTACCACCACTTTAGCTGTAACAACAACTACAGTTCCAGTTTCCACCACCACCTCCTCCTCTCCGCTGACCTTCACTATAGCGGGTAGAATAACAGGCGCAGTCAGTACTAATGTGCAAGTAGAGTTATTAGGTGATGTATCACAGATGGTAAGTACGGATGTCAGTGGATATTATGAATTTACAAATCTAGCTGCGGGTGGATTTTGTGTCATCGTTCCTCGGCTTCAAGGCTACGTTTTTGAACCACCACAGCATGAGATACCAAACCTTCTGAATGATGAATTAAATAGGGACTTCGTGTCAAGTGTAGCTCCCCTGTGTGCTGCAGAAATTGTTTACGGTAAGGGCTCGGTGACAACCCAGCTTTTGAGATATCTCAGAAAAAATGTGCTGGAGAAAACACCGGCAGGTCAGGAGATGATAAAGTTGTACTATGAGTGGAGTCCTGTGATAGTGGAGATAATGGAAGAGGATGAGGCGTTTAAGGAAAATGTAAAGGAAATAATTGATGGGGTGTTACCATTGATTAGGGAAATAGTGGAATAGAGATTATTCTAAATGACAGATTTTCAAAAAGGCAGGGTTTATGGCTCTGCCTTTTCTTCTTTGAACAACAACATAACTACCATGGTTAGAGAATAGTGAAAGACCGTAATTTTTAACATTTGCAAACGTATCTTACAGTACTTGAGAGTACCGAGTTTTCTAATCTGATATTTTCTTTTTTTGCGACTCAATTTTCAATTTTGAATATTCTATAGCAAGCCCTACCCATTCATCCACAAGTTTTTTAAATTCTTTAAAGGCTGCAATCTCCTTTCGCAGCTGATCCACAAAGAGGGGCTGGACATAATCTGTTCGGCTTTTCATTTTGTGGGTATAGCTTATCTGATAGTAGGCACCCCTCTTTTGTTGCGGGAATTGATACTGGCAGGTCAATGATCCCGGACGCATCTCACCAGTGGCCTGCAACTGTTTTTTTATCTCCCGGATTCTCTTTTCTATGTGACGGAGTCTTTTTGCTTCCATATATAGCATATATATGCTATATACTGGCAAATGTCAACCTTTTTTTGAAAGGGCCGCTATGAAACTATGGCTGTACTGGTGGGAGATAGTTGAAAAGCTGCGCCCGGCATGCACCCGCACAAGAACATTCCTGTGGCTGGTGGTCTGTCTGGTGGGGATGACCATACGAATAGACCTGGCAGGGGTTTCAAGCATTGTGCGTGCACTGGGACTGCAGGAATACTGCTATGACAGACTGCTTGACTTTTTCCATTCCCAGGGTTTGAAACTTGATATCCTTACCAGCCTGTGGGCACGGGTTGTTTTGAATTTCCATCCGGGAATAGTAAAACTCAACGGCCGTGTACTGCTTGTGGCTGATGGGCTCAAGGTGGCAAAGTCCGGAAGCAAAATGCCCGGAGTGAAGCTCTTGCATCAGCAATCCGATTCAAACACAAAACCAGAGTTTATTATGGGACATTCCTGTCAGGCGCTGGCAATTCTTGCAGGGACACTGCAAAGTGTTTTTGCCATACCGTTAATCAGTCGTATTCAGGAAGGTCTTGTGTTTTCAAACCGCTCCACAGACAGCCTTGTGGATAAAATGCTTCTGCTGCTTGATGGGCTGGAACTGCCGGCACTGTACTGCTATCTTGTTGCAGACAACTACTATGCTGCAAAAAACGTGATTAAAAGCTTACTGGCAAAGGGTAATCATCTGTTATCACGAGTTAAATCCAACGCCACCGCCTACTATCCGGCACAACCGCCCGTGGGCAAAAAAGGACGGGGACGAACCAAAATCTACGGTGAAAAGATCAAGCTGAAATCTCTGGCACAGGACATTGAAAGCATGAAACAGGCTCAAAGTCCTGTCTATGGTGAACAGGGGGTGCAGATACTCTACCGGTGTGAAGACCTGCGGTGGCGGTGTGTTGGGATTTTAGTGCGTTTTGTCGTTGTGCTGCATCCGCATCGAGGCATGATCATTCTGCTGTCCACCGATCTGTCTCTGCAACCCCTAGAGATTATCCGTCTCTATGGCCTTCGCTTTAAGATCGAGGTTTGTTTTAAACAGGCACTTCGCACCATCGGCGCGTATGCCTACCACTTCTGGATGGCTGCCATGACTCCAATTCCACGCCGTTCAGGAAATCAGTACCTGCATAGAAAATCCCACCCCTATCGACAGGCAGTATGCAGAAAAATGATGGCCTATCACCATTTCATTCAGATTGGCTGTATTGCGCAAGGATTGCTTCAGTATCTTTCCTCGGTCTATCCAGCCCTTGTCTGGAAGAACTTCGGATCCTGGATACGCACCATCCGACCGGGCATCTGCCCTTCAGAGCAGGTAACGGCTATTGCCATGAGAAATACCTTTCCGGAATTTCTCGCGGATTCATCAAGTGTACCTACTTTCAAGAAATTCCTCTACGATAGAATTGATTTGACTAGAATTGAGGGCCTGCGTATTATGAATGGTTAGAAAACGGTACTCTCAAGTTACAGTAAATACCTATCTAAAAACTGCTTGCATAAAAAGTCTGAATGTGATTAAAGGATAGTATTCACAGAATAAACACCTGGGTATTCTTATGGATACTAAAACCAACATAACCCCACTTACAGAGAGTTTAATATTTATCGCTTCCGGGGAACAATTCTCATGCTGCTTTGTATAGCCGCCATCCTCAAAATCAACAAAGGTACAGAAATTACTGTTAGTTTACGACATTGAGAGGAATACTACCATGGCCATAAAGGTCATCTTGGCAGACGACCACGAGGTAGTGAGGGCAGGGATAAAAGCAGTTATTGAACGAAAGGGAAATGATATCATCATTATTGGGGAAGCGTCAAACGGAGAAGAAGTATTAATATTAGCAAAAAGCAACCCCGCAGACGTGTATGTACTTGATATAGCAATGCCACTCCTCAATGGTATTGAGACCATTGAGAGACTGAAAAAAATTGACGCTACCTGTAAAATACTCATCCTGAGTATGTATGATGACAGAACTTTGGTGGAGCGGGCTTTGAAAAATGGCGCCAATGGCTATCTACTAAAAGAAACGGCCACCGATGAGATCATGCACGCAATTCAGGAGGTGTATCTGGACCGATACTTCTTGAGTCCTAAAATCTCTAAATATCTAGTCGAGGGATTTCTTGAGAAGAATATCAGTAAGCAGTATCATACCATCAACAGCCTTACCAGCAGAGAGAGAGAAATCTTACAACTCATTGCCGAAGGGTTAAATAGT
>CAYOHA010000174.1:0-5947 GCA_964403625.1 uncultured Dehalococcoidales bacterium
TCATAAACATATATTAGCATATATCTGCTTATTAGTCAAGAATCGCGGGTGACTTACCGTCGCTACTGTTGAAAGTATCGAAATACCTGAATAAATCCTTTAACTGAATGTCTCCTTTTTCCATTTCATGCCACCATAAGTTTCTTCTGCTTTTTATTATCATACTTGCCCCCTTTTCCGGTAATAGCCCGCCGGACAAGTATCCGGCGCTTGTGGAAAGTAGAAAAAACCATCAGGCAGCGGTGCAACTTCTCTTAAAAACAGAAAACAATCCTGGAAAAAGGTGGTTTTTATACGATTTTGAAGCTGATTTTAGTTAGTAGAGCGGGAGACGGGACTCGAACCTGCGATAACCTGCTTGGAAGGTTATCAGGAGACAAGCTACTAATCTCTTGCTAGACCAACCGCTTGCCTCCTTTCTGCCGATATTCTACTAAAGAAGGATGGAAGAATCAAGACTTAGTTGCCCCTAAAACCTGCTGTAAATCGACGTGACAATCCGCTGGATTGTGTGATTGTCCACTCATTGCACAATCTTATCGTTTGTTGGGTATTGGCTACTACCAACCGTCCGGTCGTCAACTGGTAACAATCATATGTAAACGAATTGTAAATTGGTGATCAATTCGAGTCTTATTAGGTGGGTTTCCTTTTGGAGGTATTTAGTTCCTCACACACCCGTTCAAGTGCTATCCTCTTTTTTCTAAAAACTATTTAGGTATTACGAAGTCCATCGTGGTGACTTATTCTCAATCATGCACCAACCTATTGTGATATGGGCTTTAAGGTACATAACAGCCCCTATTTGTGACGGTACAGTAATGCTACCAGTATATCAGTTGGAACGTGGTCGTCAGTGAGCAGGATGGGATTTTTTTCTGCCAGGAATTTATTCAATTCCGCATCGGTAAGTGGGATACCAGTCGCTTGTTTACGACCACCTTCGGTAACAAAACTTCGATAGTCATTAAAGTTTATGGTCTGATCTGTCGCAGCAATAACGAATGTAGTACGCCCAGCTTGTTTCCATGTGTCCCCTTCTTCTACTAGAAGATAGACATGCTTGAATGTCTGCTTTAATGTCAGAACAAAAGATGGCATGTATCTACCATACATATAATCATCAATAATATTGACGAGGTAGACACCATTTGGCGTTAAATTTGCTTTTACTAGTCTATCAAATTCTAGTGTGGTCAAATGATAGGGGGTAGAGAAGTCATTGAATACATCACCGACAACAATATCGAATTTGTCTGGTGAATTGCGTTTGATGAGGAAAAGGCGCGCATCTTGGTTATAGGTTATAATACTTGTTTCACGCGACAGCCCCAGTTTCGTATGAGCAATCTCAGTAATGATTGGGTCAATCTCAACAACTTCGTTACTGCTTGCCGGGAAAACGGTTTCAAAGTATCGTGGGAGTGAGTAACCTCCGCCACCCAGATGTAAGACTTTTGGAGCCGGGTTCTCCTGGCAAAGGTAACTCGCAAACTCGGCAAAAATTTTCATGTAGTCGTACTTCAGATAGATTGGGTTATCTGGGATAACATAGCTATGAACAAGGTGATCTAGTATCAGGACTTTGACATTGTTAGGGTCATCGCGTACCTTAATAGTGTAATAATTAGACTCAGTAGTATAGCTTTCCTGCCAGTATGGTTTGTACTGGAAGGAAATAGTAAGAGCTAGTACCACTAAAAGCGTCACTATCCAGACGATGATATTCTTAAGAGAAAGCGTCCATCGATTCGGAATCTTCCAGGAAAACCACGCAACGATTGCGGTTATTAGTAAGACAACAGCTACTAACCAGATAATCGTTCTGGTGCCGAACCAGAGTATGAAATAGAACCCTGTCATAAAGGTACCAAGGATAGACCCTGCAGTGGAGATAGCATAAATTGTTCCCACAATACCTCCAGTATGCCCGAGATGAGTTAGAGTCAGTTTAATCACCAAGGGTGAAACCATACTGAGGACAGCGGCGGGAATAAAGAAAATACAAAAAGTTCTTGCTATGAAGTCCAACATAATCGGTAATTTGTCAAACCAAGTAGCTGATCCTACTAACTTGGTGAGTGGCAGTATGGTGATCGTCAAAAGACTACCCATGAGGAATATTGCGGCGAGAACTAGAGGGGAGGGGGATTTATCGGCTATTTTACCACCAAGATAATTCCCTAAAGCAATGCCTGCGAATATAACCCCGATAATAGTGGTCCAAGTATATAGGGAAACGCCAATGTATGGGGCAAGAATACGGGCAGCCACGAGCTCAACAACCATCACGCAAAAACTACTGATGAAAACTATTAGGTTAGCTTTCCCGAGCGTGGAGATACCACGCATTTTATTCCTCCGTAAATATCTGAGATATATTAGCACCCAGCGAGTACGAATCTCAAGGCTCTCCCGATTTAGGCATCAAATATGTTTTAGTAGCATGAGGGGAAAATTTATTGCTGGCGACTAGAAAGGCTACACAATCTGAGAGTGTCGAAAAAGTATTCTCTTTACCCAAATTTTCACCTCCATAAAGGTTAATTGAAAGGGATTTGAGATCGAAAATTCCCCTAGATTATCCTTTTTCAAAGGGGAATGGGACTTTTTCGGCAGTCTCAGAAAGTGACTTCACTTTATACTATACTGTAAAACTATTAGCATGAAGTTTGAATTAAATCTGGTAAACCTTGGAGGACAATTACCGAACCTTTGTTAGAAAAGAAGGAGTTGATTCTAACAGTAATATTGACAGCTGGTTCTTCCTGAGAGGTTAAATCTTAATCCTCCACATCCACCCGCACCTGCCGGACAAAAAGGAGTTTGCCTTTGTTATATAGACCGTCAAGCTTGACAGCTTTACCAACTAGTCGATTGAGGTCGAATTTATTTAGCTTCCGGCCATTCTCATTTTCAAGCTGGGCTTCGCGTATATTTACTGTTAGCTGACTGCCGGTTGTTTTTACTGTAATCACGTCACCAACGATATCTACTGCCATAAGAACACCTCTAGTTTGGATACTGTTGTTGGTTTCACCCTGTGGCCTTTGCCTGTTGGTAACATTCAGCCTGTCGTCATTAGGATTGCTTTGGAGTTGTACATTATCTCCGGGCCGAAGCTGTGTGCCATTGTTATCTGCTATTTTTATAGAAATACCGCCAACATCGGACATGCCATTCTGGTTGGTGCCCTTGAACTGACCTTCCAATTTTGTAGTCTCCTGCGAACTCTCTCTCACTTCAATCCGGCTGATATAGACTTCATTATTCTTGATCACACCCTCTGCTTTCACCCGGATACCTGTAGCAGGTACCTTTCCCATATAAGATACATTCTCAAGAATTACCCCCCCTACATTCCATGTCCTATCTTGGACACTCAGTAAGATACCAGAAATCTCGAACTGATCTGAGTCTAGTTTCTCATCCGATACTGAAGGCTGACTATCCAGAAATTCATGGTTATTGTAGGTAACCCGTGCTACTAAGTTACCTCTTCGTGTTATATCTACAGCATATTTCAATGCCTGTTTGTTAGCCTCAGGAGCGTTAATCATGACTTGCTGTAATTCCAGTTGTTGATCAAGAGTGGCGGCTTCCAGGCGACTCAAAATGTTTTCAGTCGCTTCTTTATCATCCGAATCACTCAGTTCTTTTATGGCATCATCTAATTGCTGCTCAACCGTTTCTAATGCCTTAACATTTATATTGCGGTTCAACTTTACCTGTTGAGTCGCTTCGTCGATACGCCGCTGGGCTAGCTTAATATGAAGGTTGGCTTTAGCAATATTGTCAGGTGTGAATGCCAGTTGGAGGTTCTCTACTACCGTTTTCACCGGATAGAGTATATCACCCGGTAGGCTGCTCTGTGCTGCGTAGACAGTGCTGCCGCCGGCCACACCGAAAATAACCAGGGCAATCAGGACCCATGCAAGTACTCTTACCGGTGTCAATGGTCGCCAACTCCACAATCTACGAGATACATTCGCTGGCACAGGCTGCATCTCTTTAAAAAGACGAATCTTAGTACGCTCTTTGAACTCAGCCGACGGTATTACTTCATCTGGTTTCAAAGAGGCTGCCATATCCAGGAGGGAGCGCAATTCTTTACCCAACTCCGGGTAACGAGCTACACATTCTTCAATAGTACTCTTTCTGCTCCGGATTTCCTCAATGCAAATAGCGAGTATTTCTTCTTTCTTCATTTCAGTCTCGCTTCAACAGGTGTCTCAGGTCATCAAGCGCTCGATATTGAATTACCCTGATAGCACCTTCGCTTTTTTTCAAAGCCTTCGCAATCTCTTCATAACTGAAACCATCAATAAAATGCATCAGTATTACTTTTTGTTTATCTCCCTTTAGTTTCAAGATGGCCTCTTTAATAAGGGTATTGTTAAAGTTTACTTCGGCTAGTCCTTCAGGGTCTGAAACCTGGTTACTCGGGTTCTTTTCGTACACCTCATCCGTTATCACAGTTTTCTGCCGGCTCTTGTAGTGGTCAGCTACAAGGTTATCGGCGATGGTAATAAGCCAGGTAACGAAGGGAGCCCCGGTTCTTTTATATTTTTCGATTGCCTTCCATGCTTTAACGAAGGCCTCTTGAGTAATATCTTCGGCATCAGCCTGGTTGGAGATCCTATAGTAAACGTGCCGGTAGACCTTGTCAACACAACGTTCGTACAGGGCAGTGAAGGCTGTCCTGTCACGTTTGATTGCTTGCTGAACCAGGTAGTCCTCTGACTCGTGCACAGGCACTGATAGTTCCATGAGCTGTATTTGTTACCCATCTCCAGTATGTCTCACATATGCCATTTTTACAAGTCTTCGAGATCGTTCACTCTCGAGATAAGGAGGAGTTCAATACTACCTGGCTCCAGTCTAATCGTTGCCATCTGGCTCACCACTTTCTTCTTCCACACAAGGCCAGCTACAGGCAAGTCTGGGTTTATCGTTTTCAGTGATTCTCATGAGCACCGATAAGAGGGGGCAGCTCTTGCCCCCTCCTTAGATTACAGATCATTTCAGGTAATCCCGTCAGGGAGTGGGTACAGCCGGAAGTACATTTACCGTCAGCGCTTTCAAGGTGTTCTTATTATAGACCGCAGTAGCATACTTGCCGTTCGCTACGGCAATGAGACCCTTAAGCGTAAAGCTAGTGTTGCTATCCCAAGACAGGATTACTGCGACGCTATTAGCCGGAGTCGGAGTAATAGTAAAGGAGGTGGTCGTAACATTACTGAGAACCCCCTTAACCCGCTGAATAACAGGAGCTTTGATAATAAGCACCTGCCTGGCAACATTGTCGCTTGCCCCAATCCGGGCAATCACCTTGTCGCCGATGGCAATGTCGGAGAACTGGCCTTTCTTGAAGAACTTGTCCAGCCAGTTCTGATTATCTCTCCAGTTACCCGGGATTCGCAAGTCGTCAAGTTCTTTGCCCTGATTGTTCTCATCTTTCTGAACTTTACCGACCGGCACCACGTAGTATTTCGTGGTTGCATTCACACTGACGGTAATGTTCTCACTGGCGTTCTTCTGGATTTTAAAGGACAGGCTATCCGAGGCGATCCACACCACCTTCCCCTCGACTGTGCGGACCGCTGGGGTAGACCTTGAATCGCTGTCATTGTGACCTTTGGCCAGTACCGGGATTGCAGAGCCCATGACGAGGGTAGCAATCACCGCAAAGATGATGCCAATTCTGAGAGCGTACTTCATTTTCCTCATGATATTTCCCCTCCTAAAATTTCTTTCAATTAATTATAAAAACGCATATTGAAAGTAGCCTAGTTACACCTATGACCCAGTCATGACATTCACTATCAATAGAATCTCGCCTTCATTACCACTGTCATTAGTGGCTATCACATCGATAACATTTACTGCCTGACTGAGGCTAATAGTAATACTGAAGTTTCCGTTCTCATCAGCCACACCAGCTTGC
>CAYOHA010000175.1:0-5916 GCA_964403625.1 uncultured Dehalococcoidales bacterium
TTGCCGAATCAGGAGGTGGCACGGGTGATGGTCGTGGCGGAGGAGGAGCCTTTATTGTTAGCGGTCCTATCTACAAAGAGATAGGTATGAATGTTACCAACTTCATTTTCGGTCCCGGGAATCCACCCAATAAAACTATTGGACGCGTTGGCAGTCTTTTGTGGCGTAACCTGGGTGGCTATAAGGAAACCGTCACCACGATAACGACCCTCGGCAGTGCTGTCACTAATGGCGGCTTTATCTTTGCTGAGTACGCCGAGGGGCTGCCGGAAGGCTGGAAAGGGCTGAACGAGGAACTGGGTTTCAGGAAGGACGAGAGCATATTAATGCCTTGCATGCCCGGTGAATGGGGATTAGGCCAGCAGAATATGCCCGGTGTGTACCGCTCACTTCAGAGGACAGGACACGGCGCCATAGCTAGGTTCCTAGGTGTCAAGGGTGTCCCGGGGCCTCACAATTACCTGGAATACCTCATTAAAGACATTTGGGCTACCAGGGAAGGCGGTTTTACCCTTGTTATGCCTCCGCAGATAGCCCAGGACCTTTGTGACTACGGATTCAAGACCAAAGACTCCATCTACGAGTGGGTATGGAAGAAGAGTTTCGAACCGGTAATTAAATACAGAATGCGCGGCGCGGGGGACTTCATGACTAATGGCTGGCTGGGAATTGAGAAGACATCAGGCAAGCCCTGGAAAGAACTGCCTGGTGATTACATGGTGCCGGCTGGAGGAGAAAACCCGTTCGACAGTTATAACATACTCCTCTGCAATATGGATGAAACGGCCGTCGCGCGGTTCAGCGGTGGTCACGGTCAGGCTTTCAGCATAGATGCCTGGCGGTAGCATATAAAGTTTGAGTTAGCCGCTTAAGGTACGAACACTAAAGAAGTGCCCCTGTGCCTCGGGGCACCTCTTTAGGTTCTTGAAGATGTGTTTTTGGTTACCGGATGTCTATGCTGATACAGTCGGGAATTACAATGGTTGCCAATAATCCCGATCAAAAAAAAGGGCGGATTGTGTAGCGCCGGGTCTGCTGTTCATTCCAGAGAGATTCTCTTCGGTATTTAACGTTCCAACTTATCAAGCTGTCTCGACTTCTTTTTGCAGGCCTTCTTCCGGGGAGGCAAATTTAACCGAACCAGCATCTTGAAGTTCATTTGGCCCCAACCTTTCCACTATCCTGGTATCCTGCTTCCCAATAGTCTTCAGTACGTTTTCCCGGCACTTTCTAACCAGTCCGGTAATACTGCTTGAGCTAATATTGGCAATAACAGGGGTTGAATCAATGATCTGCCGATTCCCTCTTACCAATCCCTTATCAATACATTGCCGGACGATCTGCTCTAAGACCGATCTAAATTTCTCTTCCCCTAACCTTTGAGTTCTGAAATAAGATATGGTGGTGTAATCCGGTACCTCGGCATCGACCGCCAGACCCAGAAAATACTTGTAAGCCAGATTTAGCCGGGCATTTTCAACTACCTGTCTATCAGAATCAGCATAAATATATTGTAATAAGCACAACCGGAGCATAAATTCTGGGTTTTCCGCTGGCCGGCCAATATCCGGATGGTACCGGTCCTGAAGTATCTGCTCTGTAAAAGAAAAATCGACCACCTGGTTGATCTTGCGAAGCAGGTGGTCGATGGGGACAATGCGGTCATACAGATAACTACCGTAGAACGACTCTTGAGGTGATTTTGGCTTGAGCATGATCACCTTCTATTGATTAGTTATCCGTATTTTAGCATGTATTTAGCCTCATTTTACCTATTCCGATCTTTTAAAATTCATTTCCTATTAACGGACAAAAGGGGACTTTTTCGGCAGTCTCAAATTGGCTAAATGTTGGATTATATAGTAACTTGAAACTAGTCAAGGATGATAGTACAATCGCATTTAAATAGATTACGTTGGCGAGAATACATGTAAAACAGGAGGGAAGGTTATATGCAATTTAATGAGGTTGCCTGGGGGGCAGTCTGCTTCTACTATAGGTCTGTTGGCGACAACAAGTATAGCAGGATTATGAGGGATACCGAGTTCCTCTCTAAGTTGAGAATGGCCCCGATCGAGATCAACGTGGCGGAGTTCGAGAGGAAGGTGATACTGGACTATATCAACATTGAGAGTTATGACCTGCTCGTCGGTCAACGGTTTGCGAGTAAAATCTTAGCCAAGATAGTTGACCTGCAGCCGGAGTTAACATTGCTTGTGGATATCAGTCTAACGGATTGTGACCTCTCGTCCAGTAACTTGGTGGGTAAAATTGCCAGGGTTTACGATATGCTTTACTCAGTTAATGGCCTCTGGTTGACTGGGGTGTCTAAGATTGCCCACGTCCTGAACGACAGGCTTTTTCCTCTTATTAACCTGGAGATATCGGATTACTTTAATATAATCGATGGTCGTAGCGGCCTAGTACAGTGGCTGAGGGTCACACAGCAAGCGGCCAGGGAGGTCATTGCAGACTTTGATGAGCAGAGGCTGGCAGACTCGCCGCAACAATTTTTGTCAGACAAGTTGGGTTATACCGAACGTGGCCATCAGAAATCCCTGATCAAGTTCATTGACGAATATTTGTGGCTATGCTTGGGTGACCATTTGCCAGTGCCGCCCAAATGGATTCCAGCTTTCAACGTTCAAGTGGGTCAGTACCATGGCCAACAGCCGTTATTATCGAATGTAGTAGCTGATTCAGACGGCAAGCTGAAGTCTCGCAAAAGAGCAAAGGGATTACGAAGTAGGAAGTTTGTACCTCCATAACCGACATAGTCTTAAATAGAGTTTCAACGATCATGGATGATTGTAGCGATTGTTCATTTTCTCATTTATCATGGAGTTTATTATTCAGGTCACTAAGGCTCATAACCCATTAATCTATAAATAGTATTTATTGAAAATGTAATTAACAAAAGATGCTTTTGTTGGGTAATTTTGGCTTGGTTTGTGTGATGAGAGACAAAAAGGGGGCGAGAGATTGACTCTTGCCCCCAATTCAAATCGACCGCCTTATCAAGATACCAAGTTACAGCCTGGAGCATCACTGAGACAATCAGTAAACAACTACCCAATCGCACCTAGTCCGCTTCGTGCCTTATTAGCTCCAGAATTCCCATTCTTCTATCCTCACTGCAATGGGTAAAGCTATTAACCTTACCCAGTGCTATCAGGTCAGGTTAGAACTAGAACTTGCCGACTTCCACCAGTGTCCCACCAACCCACTCACCCGCCTGGCTTCGGTACATATATCCATCTACCTTATAGAGTGTACAGGCCTGGCTGAAGGTCACTGATGGGGATGTGGTTGGAGCGTTTCCGACTAGACTACCGAGCCAAACCTTTAGCGGTCTAAGTCCGTTTGCATCCTCGACTCTGGTATGCTTCGGTATGAGTATTGCGTATTGGGACCCACCGTAAAGCCCGACCATAAAAAGGTCAGAATAAGTACCCTCGGTATCATCATACTGGCATCCAGCCCCACCAAAGGGCATGCCTACTTGGATTTGTTTACGGTTGTCTGGTATGGAGGAGAACTTAATACTGTTCTCATCAAAGTCACCGCCGCATTTCCACTTGGGCCAGAAAAACTTCCAGTACTCCCAGAAGTACATTCCGAGTCCGTATTGAGAGGCTTCCCATTCTCCTGGCTTGCCTTCCAGTTTGATTTCGACTTCCCAGGGAAGGCAGACTTCTGCCTCTGCTGAAGCACAGAACCACCCCCAATCAAAATCGCCGTCTGATAGGGCATCGCAGGCTTTAACATCTCCATTTGGATTGGTTATCTCATAGCCGCCTTCAGAATAGGCTGCAGTGTAGGGAAAGAGCCCTAAAGCTTCAGCCGATGATAAAACGTAGATGCTCCCTGAGATTGTAACATTAGTACTCTCATAGAAGCCATCATCTGGTACGACTTTTATCTCACCCAACTTGATCTCTATGTCGCCGTCACCGTATCCGGCAGCTAGGGCTGTTGATGGTGCTAGAATCAAGAACAAGAGTAAAGCAAGCAGAATAGCAAATATCTTTTTCACTTTTTATCCTCCGTTTCTTATTTGGCTATGCTGGCTCGTTAATTTGCCGGCTCCATGCCCCCGGCTATTTTAATCGACATCACCTCCTTCTCTACAATGGTCTAAGGGGTGCAGGATACCGTCCCTTGGAAAAAATAAAACCGACCTTTATGAATTTAAGGTCGGTTTCACTATTAGCTCCCTACCGTCCAAGTGACCACAATACAGACGGCAATTCAACGCTTCCTAACTATTGCTGATGTGTTTTTCTAGTTTTTGACTAACCCTCCGATGATATAATTAAATATCAATCCTGTAATTCCATTTTATTAATTACAGGTTAATTAGCTTAGACATATCTTTTTACATTTTAGTCGTAAAGTTACATTTTAGTATTAAAAAAAATCCGTTGTCAATGAACTTATCTTCACTTATCCTCACATTTTAGTACTTAGTAACTAGTACTTTAGTACTAGGGTGCCAGTTCCTATGATAACTGCAAATACTTTTTAAGCGATCATCAGGGTAAGGTAATTAGATTATGCAAAATATTAACAACCTATACTATTGATGAGGTAATTCAAGTACCAGAGTCTGAAGCTAAACCATAGTTAAAGAGCACCGAAGAAGATCTTACCTCTATCTGAAGGATGGTACTTAAATAGCCAATGGTGGGTTTTGCACCATTCGAACCGTTGCACAAGAACTCAGATTGTGACTTGTATTGCCAAGGTTTTCAATGCTGGGCAGATACGGTCGGCCATAACCCTGTATTCATTCGAAGATATTCTGATATGTTATAATGAGGAACTACTGAGGTAAGGCCTGTCTATTATGCCCGCGGTTGAAGTCAATCATATAGTCAAATCCTACACGGATAAGGTCGTGGTTAACGACCTGTCTTTCTCTGTAAATCAGAGTGAGATATTTGGTCTTATTGGTCCTAATGGCGCGGGCAAAACGACTACCATCAGGATGATGATGGACATTATTAAGCCAGACTCAGGCGACGTAACGATCCTCGGCGAGAAGCTGACCGAAGCCAGTATGAACAGGCTTGGTTATCTGCCTGAGGAAAGGGGGCTGTACCGGAAGCTGACCGTCATTGACTCAATCATCTACCTTGCCTCGCTCAAGGGTATGGACAAGTACTCTGCCGAGGAGCAAGCTGATAAGCTGCTTGACCAGACCGGTATGCTACCCCACAAGAGAAAAAGGATTGAGGAATTGAGCCGGGGCATGGGGCAGATAATACAGTTTATCGTTACTATAATTCATGACCCGGAACTGGTTATTATGGACGAACCCTTTGCCGGCCTTGACCCGGTTAATACCGAATTGCTGAAAGGGATGTTTGTTGACTTAAGAAAACAGGGTAAAGCTGTAATTTTAAGCACCCACCAGATGAATCAAGTGGAAGAACTCTGCGACCGTATATTAATGATTGACCATGGACGCCCTGTCCTTTATGGTAATCTCAGGGAAGTCAAGACGAGGTATCGTAGTCATTCGGTCATTCTGGATTTTGAAGGGGAGTTGGGGCAGGTACCAGGAGTTGTTGAAAAGCGCGCTCATAAAGGCTACGTTGAACTGGTACTTGATGAGAATACAAATCCTAAACAAGTCCTGGAACGATTGGCGCACACCAACGTAGTAATCAATCGCTTTGAAATAGCTACTCCTTCCCTGAACGAGATATTCCTGGAGGTGGCGGGAAGCAATCATGAATAAGACTCTCTTGATATTCCGGCATGAATTTGGGCGCACGATAAAAAGGACCGGATTTATTATCATAACTCTCGCCCTGCCGGTACTGGGCCTCCTGGGCATTGGGATTTTTCATGTCGTATCGGGAGTGGTGCAACCTCCAGCAGAAGTGACCAGAATCGGATACGTTGATG
>CAYOHA010000176.1:0-5905 GCA_964403625.1 uncultured Dehalococcoidales bacterium
TATCTTCTGTTTCCAATCTGCTGTTCAATTTTTCTATGCACATTGAGTCGTCTCTTGGTAGTACTGTAAGTTTTATCTCTGAGCTTATCTTATAAGTCCACAGAGCGCTAATTCGCTATTGCCTGACGTAAACCGAGGCATTTTTACCTGCAATACGGCCGGAATTTATGGCAAAGGCAGAGGATAAGCCGGAGGCTACTTTCATACAATAATCGTGTCCGTACATACCACCGGCATCATATCCGACGGCGTAAAGACCGGGAATGACCTTGTTCTCTTTATCCAGCACTTCCGTCTTATAGTTTATCTTGATACCTCCCATAGTCCCTAGGCAGACAGTATTGGCTTTAGCCGCATAGAATTTTGGCCCTCTAATCTGCCGCAGGTATTTCGGGTTCTTCGCAAAAAGGTCGTCATGCCCCTTCTTACAGAATCCGTTATATTCATCAACAGTAGCCTTCAGTACGGCCGGGTCTATTCCTATTTTGACAGCCAGTTCTTCTATTGAGTCTGCCATATATATTTCTGCGGTCTCACTCTCCAGGGCAGCCTTCAGGTCTTTGTCAAAATCTATGACTCTTTGTGCGGGATAAGATTCGGGAGTTATACCTTTATCAAGCCCCTCTTCTGCCATTCGCTTTATTACTGTAGTATCGAATAGTGAGTAAGTATAGCCTTCCTTATGTCTGGCATTAGCATTACCTTCCGATGTATCAAAGAAAGTGATTCCTTCATCGCAGAATCGCTCACCTGCCTGATTAATCCAAAGGTCGGGTTGTATGACTGCCATACTAACACGGCCTCCAGTACCGAGTTCCTGCCGTGACGGACCAATTCGGAATAACTCGACAGTGCTGATTCCTTCTTCAGCCGCTCCTACCTCCCAGGCCATCCGGATGCCGTCTCCAGTTTTATCAACATTACCTACAGGCAGTAGATTATTCCCCAGATCGAACCCAGTATATTTCTTTACCCATTCTTTATTATTCACATACCCGCCACTGGCGACAACAACAGCCTTTGATTTTATGCGCACATCATCTTCCTCACCCTCAATAACAACGCCCGTAATCCGTCCACTTTCTTTTAGAATCTGCTTAACCGGAGTACTTGCTATGATTTCAACTCCTCTTTCATGCGACCTGGTAGAAAGAGTTTTTATCACGGCGGCGCCTTCTCCTCTAATGACATGGTATGTCTGTGGAGAATCAACCATATTAATGGTAACTTCAATGAACTCAATGCCTTTTTCTTCCAACCAGACAATAGTCTTTGCAGACTCATCGATGATAGCCCTAACCAGACGAGGGTTATTCCTCCAGTGACCGTACTCGAGAATCTCTCTGAAGGCTTCATCACGTGAGTATGTAACATACCTTTCTCGTTGCTGGCGGCTTTCCACGGCAAAGGTACCCTTGAAAAAGTTAGAAGTACCCCCGAGAGAACGTTGCTTTTCAAAAACAACGACTTTCGCACCTGCTTCTGCCGCGGTCAAAGCCGCCACTAAGCCTGAAACGCCACTTCCGATTACAACAACATCAGCACTTGTCGGTATTCTACTCATCTTTTACCCCCTATATTGTAATTGGAGATATAACTCGTAACTCTTAAAATATACCATAAAGGTAATTATCCCATCCTTTACCATTCTAAACGTTATTTAGAGAAGATGCCTTAATAGTTACTCCAGAATTCTACAGGTGTGATTTTGAGCCTCAGGTCGCACTGTAAACACCGGGACGATTCGCAGTCTGCTGTTTCTTCATCAATATCTTGTGCAACTTTTTCGAAACCCTTCAGCCGCTTTTCGGGTATTATGTAGGGAACTTTACTACGCGCTATATAAGCAAAGTTTTTTATCAGCCCAAGACAGGGTTCAGCTTCCAAAGAAGGCGCCAGCTTCTCATCAATATTCCCGCTTCCCCCGAGAAACTTATCAATAGCTATTGCACTCTTTCTTCCTGAGGTTATGGCTTGAATCATGGTCGCAGTGCCATTTACGACGTCACCGGCAGCAAATACTCCTTCTTTGCTAGTACTTAAAGAGAATGAGTCTAGCATGATAAGGCTACTTCTGGTAGTATTGATCCCAAACCCTTGTGGGATCTCCGGACGTTGACCGATAGCGAAGATAACATTATCTGCTTCAAGAATATGAAAAGAATTTTCCCGGACCTTAATTTGAGCATTTTTATTTTCATCAAAGTTGAACGATTCCACTTCAAGGAATTCGACTCCCTTAATATTTCCGTTTTCACAGATAATACGCGTGGAGGTCTTAGATGGATAGACTAGAATGCCCTCCTCTTCAGCCTGTTCGATTTCATCTTCGGTAGCCGGCATTACTTCTCGACTTTCAAGGCAGGCAATTTGTACCTTCTTAGCACCATGCCGACGGGCAACACGGGCGCAATCAAAGGCAACATTTCCACCACCCAGCACGACTACCTTCTCACCGATATCCACTTTCTTACCGAGACTAATATTCTTTAGAAAATCAATACCGATAAATATTGCTTCATTATCGGCATTTGAGATCGGTAGTTTCTGTCCGTGATGAGTCCCTATAGCGATAAGAATAGCATCATAACCCTGTTTAAAAAGACCATCAATAGATTCGATACGGATACCGGTCTTAATCTCAACGCCTCTTTTCTTAATATCTACTATCTCATTATCTAATATTTCTTTAGGAAGACGATATTCAGGAATTCCAAATTGCATCATACCCCCGGCAAAAGGCAGTGACTCGAACACAGTGACGGCGTGCCCCTGGTTGGTAAGATAATAAGCGGCTGTCAGACCGGCCGGTCCGGAGCCAATTATAGCTACTCTTTTATCGGTGGAAGGTTTTATAACCGAATTACTATCCCACAGTCTTTCCTTATCATGCTCGGTAGCAAATCGTTTCAATTCCCTGATTGCTATCGCCTGATTCACTTCACCCCTGCGGCAGGCGCTTTCACAGGGATGATCACATACATAACCGAGCACTCCTGGAAAAGGCACCTTTTCTTTTATTACAGCCAGAGCTTCGGTATATTTCTTTTCCCGGATAAAACGAATGTATCTCGGTACATCTATCTCAGCGGGGCATTCGTATCTACAGGGGATAAGGGCCGCTCTCCGTTTTCTGCCCATTCCTATCGCCTCTTTATCATGAATTGCTCCGGTAGGACAGACCTCGGCACAAGCGCCACAGAACCTGCATCCGGCATCGGCAAGCGGTAGGTCCGAAGCAGTGCCGGTATAGGTCTCTTTGTCTTTCTTTTTGTAGAAAAGAATCCCTACTCCCCTAAGTTCATGGCAAGCCCTCACACAGCGGCCGCAAACGACGCATTTATCTGGCTCGTGAAGGAAAAGAGGGTTACTTTTATTTATGGGGAGAAGTTTTGTGCGAAGTCTAACCTTCAATTCTTCTTTGATGATATATTGTTTTAACGCCTGCAGTTCACAGTTTAGATATTTTTTGCATGATTCACAGTCCTGAGGATGTCCGGCAAGTATTAATTCCATAGCTAGTCGACGCTGTTGGTTTATCTTCTCTGTTTTTGTCTTGACTATTATGCCATCTGAAACAGGCGTCATGCAGGATGGTGTAAGCTCCTTTTTGCCATCTATCTCTACAATACACAAACGGCAGGCGCCGATAGGTGACAGGTCAGGATGGTGACAAAGGTGTGGGATATATATTCTGGCATCAAGTGCTGCTTCAAGCACACTCTTACCAGCTTGCGTATTAGTCTTCTGTCCGTCTATAGTTATTTCGACATTTTCCAATGTTAATTCATCCAGGTAGTATTATGTATTAATAACAAACAAAAACCTATTGTATCGTAACAGTTACATTGTATCTTTTACCGGGCACCTTTTATCTTTAATATGAGCTTCATAATCATCATAAAAATGTCTGATACTGCTTAAAACTGGATTGGGGGCTGTACTACCAAGACCGCATATACTCCCAGTCATCATCGCTTCACCAAGCTCAATTAGTAGGTCTATATCACCGGGTTTTCCCCTGTATTCAGAGATGTCTTTCAGTATATCATACATCTGAATACATCCCTCACGGCAGAAGACGCATTTACCACATGACTGAGCACAAATAAAATGACTTGCATCTCTAGCTATCTCAACTACACACGAACTACTATCGAAGACTTCAACCACGCCAGAACCGATAACGGATCCAGCTATTTTCATCGTCTCATAATCGATGCTAAGATTCAAAGAATCAATACTAAAGAAAGCACCTGTCGGACCACCGAACTGCACCGCCTTGATAACCTTGCCATCCGGGACTCCACCTCCGATACCCATAACCATGCTCTGAAGAGTTGTCCCGAAGGGTACCTCAACAGTATATTTATGTTTTACACTGCCTGCTAGAGTAATAATTTTAGTACCCCGACTTTGTTCAGTGCCAAAACCAGAGTACCATTCCGGACTATTTTGAAATATAGCCGATACACCGGACAAAGTCTCAAGATTATTAATCAAAGTAGGTTTTCTATAAAGACCACTGACAGCTGGATAAACAGTACGTAGATAAGGCATAGCTTGTTTTCCCTCTATTGAACAGATAAGTGCAGTCTCTTCCCCAGAAACCAATGAATCAGCCACCTCCCTTATCTCGATTTCAGTACTGAAATTTGTGTCTAAGATATTATTACCCACAAGGTTGTATTCTTTCATCTGCTCCAGTGCCTTAGTAAGCCCTTTTATCGCCTGTTTATACCGGTTATTAACGCAAATAAAACATCGGGAAGCACCGATAACATATGCCGCAATGAGCATTCCTTCCAGAACGGAATGAGGGTCGCTCTCTAGGATTAGCTTGGCTGCAAGCGAATGTGGGTCAGCATCCACAGCATTACATATGACATATTTTTCATCGCCTTCAGAATCGAAACAAATCTGCCACTTATCTGCTGTAAAATAACCAGCTCCTCCCCTGCCTCTCAACCCCGACTTTTTAAGCTCATTAATCACATCAACTTTGTTCACCTGTAAAACTTTTGCCAGGCCGCCATAACCTTGTCCTCGCAGGATATAGTGATTAATTTCACCCGAGTCAATGAGACCACAGTTACGCAAAGCTATCCTGTTTTGCAGTTTAAATAAAGGTAATTCGGCAATGTCTGAGATACCGTCAATTTTAACGCTACCTATGCTGCCGAAAACTATATCCGGCACTGGATTCTCATTAACTAGATAATTATCTACCAGGATAGAAGCTTTTTCCGGTGTCATATTACCATATAGTATAGATAGATACCTAGGCTTCTCTATCTGTACCATCGGCTCAAGGTCATAATAACCGGACGAGCCAGTAACGATTACTTTTGCCTTAATGCCGTGTCTATCAATCCCGGCTGAAAAAGTATTGTAAATGCTTGTCTTGTCTGTATTATCATCTGAGGAAATATAAACCCTAGTGCAGTCCTTGTCTTTTAGATAGCTGCACTCAGACTCAGCTTTTGCATATACTTGTGTAAAATTCACTCGTATTTCTTCTCTTCGTACTTCTATTCTAAATATAGTTATATTATTTCAGAGTTTTAATCACGTCAAGCCTCTAATGATAAAGTATATTAGATCCTCTCCTACACCAACATTTGACAAATTAGAGACTTTACAGTAGTTTATTTGATATCTTGGGCATAATTAACATCATATTATAATGGTATCTAATATGAATGAGCAGGCTTTCTCCGGTCTCATAGTTTTAGACTGCACTCAAGGGGTTGCAGGACCTTATTGCACAAAATTACTGGCTGATTTCGGCGCCGAGGTAATCAAGATTGAAGATCCTCAGGGAGGAGATTATACAAGAAGCATGGGACCATTCCTTAATAACGAAACCGACCTTGAAAAAAGCGGGACCTTTTTCTATTTGAAT
>CAYOHA010000177.1:0-5870 GCA_964403625.1 uncultured Dehalococcoidales bacterium
GGCGTTTCTTATACTGAGCACGAAGTGGCAAAAGATAGAGAAAAAGCTAAAGAGATGATACAGAAGTCAGGACAGATGGGTGTCCCTGTCATCATCGTTGATGGAGAAATCATCGTCGGTTTTAATCAAGCCAGACTGGATATACTGTTCCCTAAAAAATAGTTCCGATGAACTGGCCGTTTGAAATACCAGACTACTTCTTCCCTTTTATCAGATATTTTTCCGGATTCTCGTCGAAGGCTTTCTTGCAGCCGACAGCACAGAAGTAGTATTTCTTTCCCTTGTATTCTGATGTAGCGGCTGCTTTGCTTTCCTCAACTTCCATCTTACAGACAGGGTCAATTGCCATTTTCGTACCTCCTGATTATTGACTATCTAGTTTTACTGGTCTGAATCTTTTCAGACGCAGAGAATTTGATACCACCGTGATGGAACTGGCAGCCATTGCGGCGGCGGCTAGAATCGGATTCAGGAAACCATAATCTCCTAGAATGAAGTGAAGTCCCGAGGGAACTCCGCTATTTCCGAAGGCAAGGTATAACACTCCCGCTGCCACCGGGATAAGAGCAGTATTATAAGCAAAAGCCCAGAATAGGTTCTGCTTTATTGTTCTTACCGTGCGTTTACTAAGTGAGATAGCAGTTACGATGCCACTTAATTCACCGCTAATCAGCGTAATATCACCAGTCTCCATAGCCACATCGGTGCCGGTACCGATGGCAATGCCGACATCTGCCTGGGCTAATGCGGGGGCATCGTTTATCCCGTCACCAACCATTGCCACTACCCTACCTTCCTCCTGAAGCTTCTTGACTTCCTGAGCTTTATTTTCTGGCAGTATCTCCGCCAGGACATGGTCAATACCTGCTTCCCGGGCGATAGCCTCAGCAGTACGACGGTTGTCGCCAGTAAGCATCGTTACATCGATGCCCATACGGTGTAGTGCCTCCACGACGGCTCTCGCTCCTGGTTTAATGGTATCGGCCAGAGCGATGATACCCTCCACCGTGCTATTCACTCCCAGAAACATTACTGTCTTACCCTCTGTCCAGAGTTGCTCAGCCTCTTTCTCCAATCCATTGAGTGAAAGATTCCTCGCACTCATAAACCTGAGATTTCCCAGGACAATCTTCTTGCCTTCTACCAAAGCCTCGACACCGTATCCCGGAATAGCATTAAAATCGCTGGCTGTCAGCATTTGTATTCTCTTATCGTTAGCTTTCCTGACGATAGCCTCACCGAGTGGGTGCTCCGAACCCCGCTCTACTGAGGCTGCCAGCTGGAGTATGTCCTCCTCAGGGTACGAAACTGTCATTACACCGGTTACCCTGGGTTCACCGATAGTCAGAGTACCTGTTTTATCCAGCAGCACGGTATTAATTTTGTGCGATTTCTCCAGTGTCTCAGCACTACGGATAAGAATGCCATGTTCGGCTCCTTTACCTGTACCTACGATAATCGCCGTTGGTGTAGCCAGTCCCATAGCACAGGGACAGGCAATAATAAGCACTGCCACGACGTTTAGAATGGCATAAGTTAAAGCTGGAGGCGGTCCGGCAAAGTACCAGACTATGAAGGTGACAATGGAAATACCGATTACTATCGGAACAAAGTAACTAGCGATAATGTCAGCCAGACGCTGGATGGGTGCTTTACTCCCCTGGGCTTCCTCTACTAGCCTGACAATCCGGGCAAGTGTAGTATCTTTACCCACTCTAGTCGCTTCGAACTTGAAACTACCGGTCTTATTAATGGAAGCCCCGATGACTTCATCGCCCACATCTTTCTCAACAGGAATGCTTTCACCGGTAATCATAGACTCATCAATGCTGGAATGACTTTCACGAATAATCCCGTCTACAGGCACTTGCTCTCCTGGCCGTACCAGGATAAAGTCGCCAACCTGTACTTCTTCGACGGAAATCTCTACCTCCTCACCATTGCGGATAACCAGGGCGGTTCTAGGATTCAGCCCGATGAGTTTCTTTATCGCTTCCGAGGTTTGGCCTCTAGCACGTGCTTCCAGGAAACGACCGAGTAGTATCAGCGTTATAATCATTGCTGAGGTGTCGAAGTAGATCCCCATCTCCACCCCGGTAGTAGAAAAAAGCTTGGGGAACAAAACAGCAACCATACTATAGAAATATGCGGCTGAGGTACCCACTGCTACCAGCGTATTCATATCGGCAGTTTTGTGCTTTAATGCACCCCAGGCTCCCCGGTAGAAACGCCAGCCTGCCCAGAATTGCACCGGAGTAGCTAACGCCCAGAGGAGATAATGCGTCCACAGCTGCATTGGCAGCCACATTAGTACCATAATGATTGCGGCAAGAACAGCAGAAAAGATAAACCTGTTTCTTATACCCCGGATTTCTCGCCGCGAAGCGATGGTCACATCCTCCAGTGTCTCTGCTTCAGAGCCAAGTTCATAACCAGCATCTCTAACTGCTTGCCTGAGGTCAGCGATACTCGTTCCTTCCAGGTACTCAACGGTAGCCTTCTCTGAAGCCAGATTGACACTAGCAGAGACAACACCCGACACACTGGATAAAGCCTCCTCTACCCGAGCAACGCAGGAAGCACAGGTCATTCCACTTACGGGGAAGATAGATTTTTTAGTGGCTACCCCATAACCAAGATCAGAGATCGCCTTTTTGATGCCGGTAAGGTCTACCTTTGAGGGGTCATATTCTACACTGGCTTTTTCTGAGGCAAAGCTCACGTTTGCCTGTTCCACGCCGGGTGTTTCGGCTAGACCCTTCTCAATGGTAGCAGCACAGTTGGTGCAGGTCATGCCGGTTACGTGGATATGAGCCTTCTCTGCTTTCTTTCTGTTAAGAACTGACTTTTCTGTCATTATTTAACCAACTAGGCTTTTAATACTATATAAATCCTAAAAAATCAGGCAATTTCTTTCTTTAAACGTTTAAACTCTTCTTCGGAAATTTCTCCCTTGGCATAGCGTTCTTTAACTATGTCCAGAGGATCACGATTTAATGAGGTTTTATCTCGCTCAGTTAATTTTTTAATACCCCAGACAATAAGAGCGATTAGCCCTCCCCAGAATAGTACCATCCATATCACGCCAAAGCCCATCCACCAACCCATTCCTGACGGTATATCCCACATGTGAAACATCACGTCACACCCCCCAAACCAAAGATACAGGCGATAAACTCCCTTTTATCTTATAGATAATTTTGTATTTTCGTAAATTTTATGCTGTAAATTCAACCTTTACTTCTTTTACATCCCACAGCGGTTCTATCTTCTCTACGATCTCTTGCTTTATTGCTGGAGCGAACTGGTGGTCTTGAGGAAGGTCAATACTTACCCTGACAGTCCCATCCTTTACCTCAATATCCCGCACCAGATTAGTACGTACCAGGTCCAGTCCAGCCATAGGATTCATCACTTTCTTGAGGCGACTGCGTACAATCTCTACCGTGGTGGGCTTTCTCTCCTTGACCAGCCCGTGGCGTTCCTCGTAGTTTTCGATTGCCGAACGTAGACCTTCAATTGCCAGTACCGAACAATGGGCTTTTATCTTCGGGAGTCCCCCCAAGGCATCGGAGGCGTCCTTCCAGGTAAGCTTTTTGGCTTCATCGATTGTCTTTCCCTTTGCCAGCTCGGTAATGATAGAGCCAGTGGCAATGTTAGAAGCGCAACCGTAAGATTCAAACTTTACATCGGTGATTTTCTTCGTCTCAGAGTCAACATCTATATAGACCGAGACCATGTCACCACAGGCTGGACTCCCCTCTGTTGCTTTTCCGGCAGCATTCTCAATCCTGCCCACATTACGAGGGTGGCGAAAGTGCTCCAATACAGTTTCACTATATGGTAGTGCCATTTTTATTCCTCCTATTTTTATTATTCTTTGCCTAGCGGGCTGATACTTCTCAGTTCCTGCACCACTCCAGCCAGGGTCTTAACTAAAATATCAACATCCCTCATCGCGTTGTAACGTCCGAAGGTAAAACGAATTGACCCATGTGCCCTTTCGTGGTCGCCGCCTATTCCAAAGATAACGTGACTACCTTGAAGCGAGCGACTGAAACAGGCTGAGCCAGTGCTTACGGCAAAGCCGTGCATATCCAGGTGCAAGGTGATGGACTCACCTTCAATGAAGTGGAATGAGATATTAGCATTCTGCGGGAGCCTCTGCCATCGGTGACCATTGAGGGTACTATCCGGTATCTCAGAGAGGATACGGTCTATAATGCGATCACGCATTGCTTGCAGCCGCTTGTTCTCCCGTGCAGTAACCAGTTCTACAGCTTTAACAAACCCTATAGCGCCTGGTATATCTTCCAGTCCCGCCCGCAGGTCAAATTCCTGAAATCCTCCATCGACCCACTTGGCTATTTTTATCCCCTTGCGAATATATAAACCTCCCACACCCTTTGGTCCGTGGATGGTGTGGGCTGATACTGTGATTAAGTCAACCGGTATTTTCTTGACATCGAGGGGAACTCTGGTAAAGGTATGAGTAGCATCGGTATGGAAAAGTACCTCTTTTTCGCGGCAAATACGGCCAATGTTTTCGATATCCTGAATGGTACCAATTTCCTGGTTGGCGTGCTGGATGGAAACCAAGATAGTTTCTTTAGTGATGGAATCTCTGAGCTTATCAAGGTCTACAAACCCGTCCCCATCAACATCCAGGTAGCTGACGTTAAATCCCTGCTTCTCCAGGGCTTTGGCGCTGTTTAGTACCGGGAAGTCCTCTATTTTCGAAACAATCAGGTGCCTCCCTTTTTTGTCACCCAGAGCTAACGACACTCCCTTCAGGGCAATATTAGATGATTCAGTGCTTCCTGAGGTAAAAATAAACTCTTCCGCTGCAGCCCCAAGTGCTTTTGCCAGAGCTTCCCTGGCACCGTCAAGAGATTCTCGAGCTTCTATGCCCTGGGAGTAAGCGAATTCTGAAGTGGCAACAGCATAGTTATCAAAGAAGTATGGTCTCATTGCCTCCAATACTCGCTCATCCAACCGAGTAGCAGCGGCGTTATCCAGATACACCCTTTGTTTGTTTAACATATCTTCCTCCTGTTAGATAAACAGGGTAATAATGGATGCTTTAGCCTCGTCAAGGTAGGTCCCAACTCCACAATAGTCTGATATGAGGTCTTCACGAAGGTCTTCCTTCTTTATCCCCATTATTGCCATAGTCATATCACAGACAAGGACTTTGCCTCCCAAGTCTTTGAAGTCCTGGAAGAGCTTCTCCAGCGAAGCCGTCCCAGCCTTCTTCATCTTTCGCTTCACCATCCACTTACCGAGTCCCAGCATATTCATCTTCGAGAGAGGCCCTTTTTCCAGCCCTCCTTTCTTGAGACGCTGGAGCCCCCAGAAAGTAAAGTAAAGTGACACTTCCATACCGATGGCTAAGGCACCATTTCCTATGATAAGAGCACTTAAAACTTTATCCATATCACCACTGTGGACTATTATGGTAGCTTTATCAGCCATAGCTTCCCTCCTTTTATTTCCGTATCCTTATCTTCCAGATCCCGTCTTCCTCCTGAATATCAATAAGTTCCAGTCCCAGAGCTTTAACAGCCATTGGTATCTCTTTCTTGGAAGAAGGATGAGTACCAATAACCTCGACCACATCACCTTCCTTGGCTTTCCTTAAAGCCTTGCGAGTTTCAACTAAAGGTACCGGGCAAGTTTCGCCGGTGCAATCAACCTTTATCTCGGACATCCTATATTACCCCCCATATAGATTTAATACTATTTCCCCAAGTTTTTATTAGTCTCAAACCAAACCGTATATGTATCTTACTGGTTAGCCTATTAAAGAGTTACAAAATTTAATAGAAAAATATTACACTTTTGTAACGCATAGAACAGCTTTTTTCATT
>CAYOHA010000178.1:0-5846 GCA_964403625.1 uncultured Dehalococcoidales bacterium
TTTTTGTAGAATTCGCTGGCGGCAGGGTCGAGCGCAATAAAAAAGTCCCTGCCCGGACTGTAGCCTGCCTTTTCAATAGCGGACAGGACTACCTTTATCGCCTCCCGGTTCGATGATAATGAAGGAGCGAAGCCCCCCTCATCACCGACATTGGTATTCAGCCCTTTTTCCTTGAGCACCCTTTTCAGGGATTGGTAGACCTCGACACCCATTTGCATAGCTTGACGGAAACTAGTAGCTCCAACCGGCACAACCATAAATTCCTGAAAATCGGTCGAACCAGCAGCATGTTTACCGCCATTGAGGATGTTCATCATCGGTACCGGTAGAGTGTATTTGTCTGCCTTACCCAGATGGTGATAAAGCAAGACACCGGCTGAGTTCGCCGAGGCGTGGGCAACAGCCAGGGACACTCCCAGAATTGCATTTGCCCCCAGGTGTGACTTATTCTCCGTGCCATCAAGCTCAATCAGTTTGTAGTCAATAGTAGCCTGGTCGGTGACAGACATTCCGATTAGAGCTGGAGCAATAATTTTAGTGACATTAGCCACTGCCTTGAGAACACCCAGTCCGCCGAACCGGGACCTGTCTCCGTCACGTAGTTCTAACGCTTCATTCGTACCGGTGCTAGCCCCCGAAGGTACCGCTGCCCTACCTACTACGCCATCGGACAGTTCTACCTCAACTTCAATCGTTGGGTTACCCCGGGAATCCAGGATTTCTCTGGCTTTAACACTCTTAATGCTTGACATTACAGGGATTATATCATCTGAGCTTAAGTATTCGCAAAAAATTAGCTTTATTGTTATGAAACAATCGAGCGTGATAGTTCGTCCAGCTTCGCCATTTCATCCTTCGTGAGTTTTAAATTCATCGCCCTGACATTCTGAAGGGCGTGTTCTTCTTTGCTGGCACCCGGTATAGCTACTATGGTATCACCAAAGTAATTTATCACCCAGCTAAGGGCTACTTCTGATGCAGTACAGTTGTATGAGCCGGCAATATCCTCCAGCATTTTGACCAAGGGACGACTTTTCTCAAACTTCCGACGCACCATCATTCTCCTCATAAATGGTAGTTTTTTGACTGATTCTGGGTTTTTATGGAACTTGCCGGTTAATAATCCCTGAGCCAGCGGTACATAGGCAATGATGGTTATATTCAGTTCTTTAGCAGCATCTAAGATACCGTTCTTCTCTATATCACGATTCAACAGGTTGAACTCGACCTGGTTCGATGCCAGCGGCAAGCCGTGCTTGGCTAGAGCCGCGTGAGCCCGGCGCATCTTTGCAGCTGAAAAGTTACTCACACCGATGGAGCGGATTTTCCCCGCCTTAACCAGAGCCGTCATAGCATCCATTTGTGCCTTAACCGATGAGAATGCGTAGGGCATATGAATCTGGTAAAGGTCTATTTTGAATGGTGCCAGGTATCGCTGGCGGTCGCCGATGGTACGGGGAATATTGCCCGCCGTACGGAAAAAGGGCCACCATTTAGTGGCAATGACCACTTCACCATCCGCTTTTCCGGCATTGCTCAGTGCCGTAGACAGTGCCTTTTCCGAACCGCCGTGACCGTACACTTCTGCCGTATCAAACCAGTTGATACCTCCTTCCAGAGCGGTTTTAACAATCTTATTCACTTCATCCTGTGGCGGCGATTTCCAGAACATGGATGACATTCTAGAGCCACCACTGTGGAACTGCCAGCACCCCAACCCAATCGGCGTTATCTCTATTCCGGTTTTACCCAATTGCCTTTTTTCAATAGCCATTTTAGACCTCCTTATTCTGGACTTAATATGGTGGTCTAAATTTAATCACTAATATACATAAAGTTCAAGTACTCCTACTGAAGCTGTTGATTAATCCGGATATTAAAAACACGACAAAATACCATTGACTCGTTTAGAACATATGTGCTAATTTAGTCATGCTATGAGATATATGAGTTTGAGTTTGGAGAGCGAGCGATGGAGCTGGAACGAGTTGATGAGAGTGCTGCTAGAAAGGTAGGAGATGCTGAAAATTCAAATGTTGAACTGGACTTACCCCCGGAATACTGCCACTACCGGGATGAAGGCTGCGAGCTAGCTGAGTCCTGCCTCGATTGTCCCTTCCCCAATTGTATTTATGAAGAACCTGGCGGTAAGCAACGCTGGTTGAAGAGAATACGGAACAAGGATATGGCGAGGCTTTATACCACTGAAGGAAAGAAGGTAAAAGAGCTGGCACAGATGTTTGGCGTCAGCAAGCGTACCGTACAGAGAGCATTAAAGAAGGAAATCCCCCTTAATCCCCCTTTAGAAAAGGGGGACAATATGATAGGTAAGAAGAATGAATGATAATTTTAAACCTGCCGAGTTAACACGCCGAGATACGGAGAGAATTAAGCGATATAAAGATCTTCTTGATTTCTACCACGGTGTCCACTGGGAGGGGCGGGAGAGGCGGGGGGAGAAACGCCTGACCTTCAATTACTCCAAGGTTATTATTGACAAAGTGGCTTCATATCTGATGTCTGGCGTCCATTTTACTGCCGAGCCTGTGGAGGACACAGACGAGGCCAAAGCCGGGGCTGAGAAGGTTGAAGCAGCCTTAAATCAGGTTTATGAGGAAAACAACCTAGAACAGCTTGACTTCGAGACCGAGGTTGATTGCGCCATCCTTGGTGATGCCTGTTACAAGGTCAGCTGGGACCAGGAGGCGGAAAGGGTCAGAATTACAGCACCGGATATCCAAGGCATCTACGCTTGGTGGATGGGAGACGATATTTCAAAAGTGTGGAGAGTAGCCTCAAAATACAGTCTCAGTAAGGACACAGTAGGAAGCGTCTACCAGGTGAAAGCCAGGGAAAAGACCGTCAGCGTTATTGAGCTATGGACAGCCCAGGACTTTGAGCTGTGGATTGACGGTATTCAGGTCGAAAAGAAATCCAATCCCTATGGCTTCATACCCTTCGTTATTTATCCCAACCTGCGAGAGCCGAAGAATTTCTGGGGTATATCCGATTTATCCCAGATTATTGAGCCGCAGCGAGAATTAAACCGGGCAACATCACAGCTTTCAAAAATACTGGAACTCTCGGGAAATCCCATTGCCGTTCTGGAGAATGTCGAAGAGTCTGAGGACATTGCTGTCAGGCCAGGAGCAGTTTGGAATATCCCCGAGGATGCCAAAGCCTATTTACTCGACCTGCTTCAGGGTGGTGGTGTCAGGTTGCATATTGACTATATAAATCTGTTGTATAGAATCCTGCACGATTTATCGGAGTCTCCCAGAGCTGCCTTTGGTGGCACCGAAAGAGACCTGTCCGGTATTGCCCTTGAGATTGAGCTTCAACCACTCCTGCATAAGGTCAGGCGTAAAAGGATTATACGAACGGCCGCCTACAACCAGAGGAACAGGCTAGTCCTCAAGCTCCTGGAGAAATACGGCGGTAAGAGCTTCGGGGACTACCGCCTGAGAGTGGTCTGGGGTCCGGTGCTACCGCAGGACCTGGCTAATCTGGTAGCTAATGAACAGATACTGGTCCAGAGTGGCATTCATTCAAGGCGCAGAGCTATGAACGAGGTTGGAGTCAAAGACCCGGAAATAGAGTTTAATCGCTGGCTTGAGGAGAGGGAGACAATCCTCAGAATGAATAAGGAACTCAGTCCGGGGTCTGCCCGGGGTGGAGCGAGAGGGAGAGCTGTAGATCCCCAGGTAGAGGTTAATTAATGACTTGTTATCAATAAGGAGGATAAAGTTGGACAATAAAAAAGAGCCGACGGAAAGTCAGCCAGAGTCGACATCTGGCGATGAAGAACTGCCCGGAGAGGAGAGTCTGGTAACTAAAAAGACAGAAGAGTTAACCAGAGTCAACACACGTCTTGTCGAGCTTGAACGGATTTTAGAGGGCAAGGATAGCGAAATTACAAGCCTGAAACAGACCAGGGAAGAGTTAGAGGGGACACTGGTAGCTCTTAACAGTTCTCTAGCTAAAACGGTAAACAGCTACAAAGCATTGCTGGTACAGGCAAATCCGGAAGTTATCGGGGAACTTATCAGCGGGGATACCATAGAGTCAATCAATGAGTCACTCGAGAAAGCAAAAACTCTGGTCAGTAAGGTAAGGAAGGGGCTGGAGGTTGAGATTTCACGAACCAGGGTGCCTGCCGGAGCTCCGGAGAGAACGCCACCTGACCTCTCAAGCTTATCTCCACGGGAGAAGATCCAGTATGCAATAGGAAGTAAAAAGTAAAACAAGAAATCCTAATATCTAAATACGAAATACTAAGCACTAAATCCTAAAAACGAAGTCCTAAACTTAGAATTTAGAAATTTGAATTTAATATTTTATCTAAAGGAGGAGAAAAATGGCTTTAACACTAGAGGAAGCATCCAAATTATCCAATGATATGCTCCTGCAAGGAGTTATCGAGACTATTATTAAGGACTCACCGGTGTTGCAGGCATTGCCCTTCATAGAAATTACGGGTAATGGCTTGACCTATAACCAGGAGAAGACCCTGCCCACCATTGATTTCTATACTGTTGGGGATACATGGGCGGAATCGACACCGACCTTTGAGCAAAAAACAGCCAACCTGAAGATTATGGGGGGTGATGCGGATGTGGACAACTTTCTTAAGGCAACCCGCTCTAACATTCAAGACCTGGAAGCAGCTGTCGTTGAACTAAAAGCCAAAGCACTCAAAAATAAGTTCGAGGAGACCTTTATCTACGGTGCTGCCGCATCTAATCCCAAGCAGTTTGACGGATTAAGAAAGCTTATTGATACTGCCACGGCTGGTAGCCAGGTGATCGCCGCCGGAGCCAGTGGAGCTACCCTGACCCTATCCATGCTTGACGAACTTATCGATGCCGTAAAGGGAGGCAAACCCGATATGTTGCTGGTGAGTCGGCGTTCAAGGCGTAAGATTAACGCTCTGGTCAGAGCCTCCGGCAATATGATGGAGACAAACCGGGATAAATGGGGCAATTTCATCCAGTTCTGGAATGGCATCGCCGTCAGTATCAATGACTGGATACTGGACACTCATGTCGTCAGCAGTGGGGTTGAGACAGCAACTACCGGTGGTGTTTGCTCCACAATCTACGCCGTCCAATTTGGAGAGGGCGCGCTCTGCGGACTGACAGCACCCGGACACCTGACTGTGGAACCTATCGGCTCGCTTGAGACCAAGGATGCCAGCCGGACCAGGATCAAGTGGTATTGTTCTCTGGCACTTTTTGCCAGTGTTAAAGCGGCTGCTCTTATTGGTGTCCAGGACTAAAAAAAGAGGCGAAAAATCCTAAATCCTAAATCCTAAATACGAAATATTGAACAAAATACCGGGATTTAGATATCAGGATTTGGTAATTTCGTTACGGGGGGAGTCATCGTGAATCTAACTGAAATGAGGAATATCGTCAGGCGCGACCTGCATGATGAGGATGTAGCAAACTACCGCTGGACTAATGATGAGCTGGACAGGCATATTACCCATGCCGTGAAAGACTTCTCTGAAGTCATCCCTTACGAACAGAAGGCAACCAAAGCGACGACTTCAGGCTCGAGGGAGATTGATATCTCGGCAATAACCGACCGCGTCATGATTGAGGCGGTAGAGTACCCGGTAGATGAATTTCCCAAGAGATACCAGCGTTTTTCCTTGTGGGCAGATACGCTGACTCTCCTCGGCGACGAAATACCTGACGGTTCTGACGCCTATATTTATTACGGTAAAGCCCACACCTTTGATGCCTCCACTTCTACCATACCGGCGAAGTATGAGGACCTGATTGCAACTGGTGCTGCGGGCTATGCAGCCGTCGAATGGGCAATATATGCCATTAACCGGG
>CAYOHA010000179.1:0-5824 GCA_964403625.1 uncultured Dehalococcoidales bacterium
TATTTTTATAAAGTATTTAAAAGGAGGCATAATGAAAAAAAAGCTACTGATTAGCTTAATTTCAATGTTGTTAATTGTAGTGGTATTATTGAGTGCTTGTGCCAAGACTCCCACAGCTACTACCACTCCAACCCAGGCTACTACTAAAACACCGACCGCCACCGTGCCACCACTCAAGACATTAAAAATAGGGTCACTTCTCTCGCTAAATAACCCACAATTTATACAGGCCAAGAAGTGGTCCGATCTTTATGCTAAACTAATTAATGATGCCGGTGGATGGAAGATCGGCAAGGATACTTACAAGATAGAATTTGTTATTTATGATATTCAATCCGGTGCGGCGGCTGCTAAAGACGCGTTAACCAAACTGGTTTTACAAGATAGCGTGAAGTTCATCATGGGTGGTACCGGTTCTCCGGCTGTTGATATTACGGTTACCGAACCGAACCATGTAATTGTTATCGGCAATGATCTCACTAATGATTCTGCTATGCCAAACGTCCAGTATTATTACACTACCGGTAACTTCTTCGCTAGCGCCCTAGTCTTCAAAGTATGTAAAGATATGACCGATAAGGGTGTAAAGAGTTACGTATCAGTCAAGCCGGACAGTCAAATGGGACGTTTTTTCGATCCCCAGATTGATGCCGCATGGAATATTGCTAGCAAAGGTAGTGTAAAGAAACTAGGCACAATTTTCGTTGACCCCTCAACGGTAGACTATGGTCCGGTCGCGACTAAGGTTTTAAGTTACAATCCTGACTGTGTGGATATGATATATCTTGGCATGATTCCTAACTCTGTCCCGAATATGTATCGTGCATTAGCCGATGCTGGTTACAAGGGTACTGTGCTACCGGGCATAGCATCAATAAATGATGTGGCCAACCTGGCGACCATGGTAGGAAAAGAATTTATTGAAGGTGGCGAAGTATTCTCTCAGGACCCCACCGGTTACCAGAAAGACCCAAGGATGCTATCTCTCATAGATGCATATATTAAAGAATATGGTATGTTAGAGACGGACAACACTGCGGCATTAGGTGGAATGTTGTTACTAGAAGATGCCATCAATGCCACTCAGAGTGTTGACGTTGAAGTTATCAAGGCATACCTCGACAACATGGATCACGCAGTAAGGACCACTACGGGTTTTGTCCAGTTATTTGCTAGGCCGGATCTGAATAACTTCCGGACAATAAGTGGGGGTAACAGTCATCCTGTAGCAAGGATAACCGATGGTGTACTGAAAAACTTTTCACAAGTTACTATGAAAGACCAGTACTTGTTCTCGATCATGGCAAATAATCTAGTTGATACTTACAAGGCTTATTGGGTTAAATACGGTTATCCTAAGTTTCCTGCTGAGGAAGCAGCTGCAAGCTCACTTCATTTCTCTGATCTTGGCATAACTGGACAAGATTGACCATCTGGTTAGCCTAAACAGTACTGAATCAAATGCCGTATTGCCCTGAATATTCAGAGTGATACGGCGTTTGTGTAATCTAGGTCCGGGGAGGTTTTTCGTGAGCGCAAGTTTGTTTTTTCAGATCCTGGCGAACGGTATTATGAGCGGTGGCCTATACGCACTAGTTGCCTGCGGATTGACATTGACCCTAGGTGTGGTTAAGGTATTTAACTTTGCTCAAGGTGATTTTCTAATGCTTGGTGCCTATCTTTCGTTCACACTCATAGTCACGCTGGGTATGCCTTACACTGTTGCCATCATCGCCGCGCTGTTAAGCACGGCGGCACTGGGGGCGTTAATTTATATTGGCTTAATTCAACCGGCATTAAAGTATGGCTTCTTTAATTCGATGTTAATCACCGTTTTACTCGTCACTGTAATCGAACAATCCTCGGTGCTTACCTTCGCCCAACAGAACCGAGCTGTACCGGCGGTGTTCCCGGGTGTTCTTAACCTGGGCGGTGTTGTTTTAAGTCAGGGGAAATTACTGGTTATCGGCTGCTCTATTGCCGTGCTGGTGGCATTACATTATTTCATGAAACTTAAAGTAGGAAAAGCCATGCTGGCTTCAGCTGAAAATAGTGAAGTGGCTACATTACAGGGAATTAATGCCAAACAGATATTTTGGGTGACGATGGCAGTCGGCTGTGGTTTGAGCGGTATTGCCGGAGCTATCGTGGCACCGATATATGGGGCATACAGCACGATGGGGACAATGGTTTTCTCCCGAGCACTTCTTGTCCTGATGGTGGGTGGTATGGGGAGTATGTCTGGAGCATTGATTGGCGCCTTCCTTATCGGGATTGTAGAGAGTTTTGCTTTCCATTTCGTTGGTTATTTAAACCTTCTCGTTATCCTCGTACTAGTAGGCGCATTGATGTTCTTCCGACCAGGCGGTTTATTGGGTAGACCGATGCCCATACCCGGTGAATAGTTGGTATTAGAGTTCAGGAGAAGTTAATGTCGAGGTTGAATATTATGGGGTTAACCTTTTTAGGTTTAATGTTATTAACACTTCCGCTATATTTCAACCCTTATATGACCCAGGTAGCTATCACGACGATTACCTATTCTATGCTGGGATTAGCTTTTGCACTCGGTATGCGGGTCGGGCTGCCACGGCTGGATATCGGGGCTTGGTGGGGAATTGGCGGGTACACTACTGCACTTTTAATGAAAACCGGAGTATCTTTCTGGGTCACGGTGTTAGCTGGTGGTGTTATTGCCGTGGTGCTAGGCTTTTTACTTTTTTCTTTGGCTTTGCCCCGGGGCATGATAGCGTTCTTTACTTTCTGTATGGTCTTATCAATGGCGGCCTATCAGGCGTTCGGCGCAGTGAAGCTTTTTGGTGGTTGGGGAGGGATAACCGGAGTACCAGCACCGACCATTTTCTCTTTAGTTATCGATACACAACTTGAGATATATTACGTGGGGCTGTTTTTCTTGGCGCTAACTATTGTTGTTTATTACTTACTCTATCATTCAAGGATTGGGCGGGCTTGGAATTCCATTAATTCTAGTCTGAAGCTAGCCCGATCCATAGGTGTTGATGTAGTCAGGTACCGCTTGGTAAACGTACTTATTGGTAATTTCTTTATCGCTATGGCTGGAAGTTTCTTCGTTGGCTATTACCGTGCAGCAATACCAAGTATCTTCGCTTTCCAAGCCGGGGTTAATACAATTGTCTTTCTTTTTATCGGTGGCTTCGGTCACAGTCTGATTGGTCCTATTCTAGGAGCCATTATCGCTACTTTTGTCCCGGAATACTTCCGGTTTGCCCAAGCTTTGCAATCGATAGCTTCCGCCATCGTCGTAATACTTATATTAATGTTCCTGCCGATGGGTATAATGGGCGTGGTCGATAGGAGGCTGGTGCCCTGGCTTAATAAAAAGAAATGGTACGCTCGTTTGAATAACTGGAGTTTGAAAAGAACAGAAGGCCCACCTGGCTTAACTTAACACTGAGAAAATAAACATGAGGATGAAAAGATTATGGCTTTACTAGAATTGAAAAATCTTTGCATGAATTTCGGCAAATTGCAGGCGGTTACCAATTTGGATATGGCAGTCAACGAAGGAGAAATACTTGGTCTGATTGGCCCTAACGGTGCTGGTAAAACAACGGTGTTTAACATGGTTACCGGTAATAACCGGGCGACAAGCGGCAGCATAATTTTCAAAGGAGAAGATCTTACCCGATTACCACCCCACAAGATAGCTCAGCGGGGAATCGCGCGCTCTTTCCAGCAGACATTTCTTTTCCAATTTTCAACTGTATTGGACAATGTACTCATGGGTTTTCATATAAACTGTTGTGCGGGGCCTTTGCGGGAGTTTCTGCACACACCTCTAGCACGGCAGAAAGATAGCAAGGCCAAGCAAGAAGCCATGGAGATAATTGAGTTTATGGGGTTAAGCGACCAGAGGTATGAGTTAGCCGGGGGTTTACCCCATGGGCACCAACGTTGTTTGGGCATAGGTATAGCCTTAGCTTGTCACCCCACCCTATTGTTGCTGGATGAGCCGGTCACTGGTATGAATCCCACAGAAACACTTGACATGGTAGAACGGATTCGTAATATACGGCAAAGAGGCATTACAGTGATATTAGTGGAGCACTCGATGAAAGTTGTTATGGGAATATCTGATCGTATCATTGTATTAAACTTCGGCTATAAGATAGCCGAGGGAGTACCTGAGGAGATAAAGAAGAATCCGGAAGTGATTGAGGCTTATCTTGGGGAGGAGATAAAGAAGAATCCGGAAGTGATTGAGACCTATCTTGGGGAGGAGGGAAAGTAAAGTGCTGCTGGAGATAAAGGACTTATGGGTGCATTATGGCAGAGCCGAAGCACTCAGGGGGATATCAATGGAGGTTGAAGAAGGCAGTATCGTTACCCTTTTAGGTGCCAATGGTGCCGGTAAAACAACCACACTGAGGACAGTATCCGGTCTCAAACAGCTGACTTCCGGTGAAATATGGTATCAGGGTGAAAGGATCGACCGTGTACCAGCATACGATATTGTCAGGCGCGGTATTGCCCACGTTCCGGAAGGTCGTCAACTCTTTTATAGTATGACAGTGCAAGATAATCTTGAGATGGGTGCGTATCTGCTGAAAACGAAGCGCGAGTTTCTGAAGAATTTAGATACGTTATGCGAACACTTTCCGGCAGTGAGGAACCGAATAAAGCACAAGGCTTCAGACCTGAGTGGTGGTGAGCAACAGATGGTTGCCGTGTGCCGTGCCTTGATATCAAATCCCAAACTACTGTTAATGGATGAACCAAGTCTGGGACTTTCTCCCATCATGGTACAGGAAGTGGCTAAAATTATCACCCAGATTAATCAGACCGGTGTATCCATCGTACTGGTAGAACAGAATGCTCGTATGGCGCTTGAGCTGGCAAAGACGGCATACGTCATGGAAGTCGGCAGCATTACTATGAAAGGCGATGCTAAAATCATCGCTCAAGATGAAAACATTATTAAAGCTTACCTGGGCGGTTAATAGGTTAAAATAAGAGATGAAAAAGAACGGAATGAATGGAGTTAATATGGCAACACAAAAATTTCCTCATTTATTTTCGACAATTAAGATTGCGAATCATATTTATAAAAACAGGATACTCTGTGCGCCCCAACTTTTTGGTTTCTACGCTCTAGAAAAGGAATCGGCGGAACGAGTCTACAAAATCGTGGAAGACCGAGCAAAGGGTGGTGTTGCTGAGGTAATTGTGGGTGAAACTCCTATTAACTATGAAGATGCCTGCGATGCCATGGTTCCCTCGGTTTATACGGATTATACGAAACTTAAAGGTAGTGCCTTCGAGTCGTATAAAAAGTATGCCGATATTATAAAAAAATATGATACCATTGCACTTATCGAAATTTTTCATTCGGGGATTAATAGAATTCCTAAAAATGGAGTTAATCCTTGGGGTCCAGTCGCGGAAGTCCGGCCAGACGGCACTCATATCGAGCCGTTTAATACAGAAAAAATGAAGAAGGTCCGTAATGATTTCGTCATTTGTGCTCAGTTCATGAAAACCGCTGGTTATGACGGTGTTCTGATACATGGCGCTCATGGTTATCTTTTCACTCAATTCCTTTCTCCATCAATTAACCGTAGGACAGATGAATACGGCGGAAGTATCGAAAACCGGGGTCGTTTCCCACGTGAAATTATTGCCGATATCCGAAAGAACTTGGGTAAGGATTTCATCATCGAACTGCGTATAAATGGAGCCGATATAATTGAAGGTGGTACAACGAATGAAGACATAGCCGCCTTCTGTAGTACACTCGAAGGACTTGTGGACATTATTCACGTTTCCGTAGGTATTCACACGG
>CAYOHA010000180.1:0-5777 GCA_964403625.1 uncultured Dehalococcoidales bacterium
AGCAGCCCGCACCTTTGGTCTGAAGCGGGTGACCTTTCTCAGTTCGATTGCCGTCTACATGCCATTCGGGAAACATACGAAAGTCTTGTCTGAGGATAACGACCTGCCAGCAATATCCACTGACTGGATAGCCGGCACAAAAAAGGCTGGCGAACAGATATGCCAGCTTTATGCTAAAGAATACGGATTCAGTGTCCCGATTATCAGACCACCACAAGTCTGGGGACCGCTGTACTGGACACATCGGAGTCCGATTCAAGGTATGGTGGAGAACGCTATAGCCGGTAAGCCAACTGACCTGTCCGGTGTATATGGTGGCAATAAATTAGTCTATCTCTATATCCGGGATTGTGCTAAAGCGATAAGCCTGCTACATCTCACTTCTTCTCTGAAATACAGTATCTATAATGTATCCGATGGTGAAACCCATAGCCTGACCGACTTTGCTCAGGCGATAGGTGATGTTTTCCCCGGCATACAAATCAAGCTGGGTGAGACTAAATCACCCAAAGATATCGACTTTCCACCGATGAGTATAGATCGGATTAAAGGAGATGTGGGCTTTGTCCCCGAATACACCTTGAATCGGGCGGTATGGGCTTACATAGAATGGATTAGGGACGGAAAATATACTTAAAATATGATTCCGAAAAGGAGGGACATATGGTAACCATCGGCAAGGAGTGGCAGATTCCGGTATTTACTGAAGAAGAAGGCATGCGAAGATGGAGAAAAATACGTGAGAGGATGGGGGCTCGCGAAATTGACTGCCTGATTATAAGCGGGACCACTGCAATCTCGAAGGCTTCCTACGCTGACCTCAGGTATGTAACCAACTTCATTAACTGGTCCGATGATGAATACTGTGTCTTCCCCTTTAAGGGAGAGCCAACCTTCTACGTTTATATGATACAACATCAATACTGGGCAGAAAAAGTAAGCTGGGTTAAGGACATCGTCACCTGTTCAAGTACAGACTTTGCCCGCGCCCCCGCTCAAGACGTGGTCAGGAAAATAAAATCACTTGGCCTGGAGAGAGGCACAATAGGAATCTCCAACTTAAGGACAATGCTGGCTTATTTCTATGCTTACCTGACGAAGGAACTCCCTGATGCCAGAATTGTTGAGGCAGGTGATATTCTAAGGGACTGCCGCAGAATTAAGAGCCCGGCTGAGCTGGAATATGTCCGCAAGTCGGGAGAATGCGCCGACAAAGGGTTTCAGGCTATGGTCAACATAGCCCGACCGGGAATCACCGACTATGACCTTGCTGCAGAGTGTGAAGCCGCAATGATTAAAGCCGGTGCTGAAGTGGGCAGTTTTACTTTGTTTAACTCAAAACGGTGGCCCGACGGCTGGGGTTTCCCTCAGGGCGGCACTTACCGTAAGCTGGAGAAGGGCGATATTATCCTTAATGAAATTTCCCCCAATTACGGAGGATATTTTATACAGCTATGCCGGCCTATTTCTTTAGGTAAACCGCCGGATGACTTTATGGAAATGTTTGAAATCCACAAGAGAATGCATCAGATAGGGCGCGAGGGCTTCCGAGTTGGCAACTATGTCGGTGATATTGATGCCAAAGTAAGAGAATATGCTTTATCAAAGAAGCCTTTCACCCATGCTACCGGCGGATTCCAGCATCTGGACTCATTAAATGCTGATCCGAATTTTGACCTTGAATTAAAGCCGGGTATGGTCTACGAGATTCACCCGTGGACTCATCCTCCCGAGGCTGATATGAAAACCAGGAAAGGGCATCTCGGTCATATACTCGGTGATGCAAACATCGTTACTGAGGAAGAGCCGGAGTGTGTCAGCAAAGTACCAATGGAAGTGACTGTAGTTTAATATATCAAGTATAATAAATAGTATCCCTAAATCGAGTACTAGTATCATAAAAGGAGAAAAAATGGAACTTGTTGAAGCAATTAATAAGAGAAAAACAACCAGAGGTTTTAAGACTACCCCCGTACCCCGGAAAATTATCCGGGAGATTTTAGAGAAAGCTCAGCGGGCACCGTCATGGGGAAACACCCAGCCCTGGGAATTTGTCGTCGCCGGCGGCAAAGTCCTTGATGAGATTAAACAGGCTTACGCGGTAAGAGCCGTCGAATCTTCCGTTCCAGATTTACCATTTCCGCAGTCGTTCCCCGAATTTATCCGCGCCCGGCTACCTTATGCGCGACGCCAGCAGGCACCGGACGGCCGGGATCCTAAAGAAGTCTTGAAGGAACGACAATTACAGGGCTCAAAGCTGTACGATGCCCCCTGTGTAATATATATTCTCACCGACCGCGAAATGTTTGAGCAGGATGGTAAGCGCCACAATGTTTATGCCATTTTCGACTGTGGCCTGATTGCCCAGACTATTATGCTTCTTGCTGTCGAGTATGGACTGGGCACCGTAGCGGCGGCAGCATCGGTAAGGTGCCCTGAAGTACTCAGAGAAAAACTTGAGATACCGAAATCAAAGGTGATAGTCCTTGGCATCATTATCGGTTATCCAGATACGGAGAACCCCCAATATCCTGTCTACTCATCCCGAGAACCGCTGGATAAAATAACAAAGTGGTACGGTTTTTAACCGAGTTCTGTAATCAAATAATCCGTTACCGTCTCTACTTAATTACTGTTGTTAGTAAAAAAAGATTTGTCTAAGACTATCTGAAAACCTATTCCCGACCTGACAAGCCTGCATGCAGGCACAGAATCCAGAAACCTTATCTCAAGATTCAATACTGGATTCCCACCGGAGTTTACCCCGTACTTGATAAGGGTCGGGAATGGTCAACTCTAATTTATACTATTTACCTTGTTAGTGCAGTATCACTCCTCCATTTACCACTAATGCCTGGCCGGTCATAAAGTCGCTGTCCGCAGATGCCAGGAAAATTGCCGTACCGACCAGGTCCTCAGGATATTCGGGTCGTTTCAGTATCCGGTTGGGTACCTCACGCTGAGGTCTGCTTTCAGGAGAGGAATCCTGGTCAAGGCTCAGGGTAAAACCAGGGCAGAGAGTGTTGACATTGATATTGTAAGCTCCAACTTCCCTTGCCAGCGACCGCGTAAAGGTAACTACGCCCCCCTTGCTGGTTGCATAATGCGATAGCTCGGCAGCACCGAGTAAAGCCAGGTCTGAGGCGATATTGATAATCTTACCGCTTTTCTGTTTTATCATCGTCGGCAAAACTGCCCGACAGCACAGGAAAACTCCGGTCAGATTGACCTTGATGACTCTTTCCCATTCGCTAGGGTTAAGCTCCCAGACAGGCGCCCGGTTAGCCGGCGGACGCTGAAAGCTGGCAGCATTATTGACAAGGATATCTATTCTACCGAACCATTCCAGCGTTTTACTGGCCATCTCCTCGGTATCTGCTACCTTCGATACATCGGTCCTAGTAGCTAAAGCTTCATTCCCCTGCTTGGTTATAGTGCTTACCAATAACTCTGCAGCCGGGAAATTAATATCCGCCACCACCACTTTTGCCCCCTCCCTGGCATAGCCCAGGGCATAAGCCTTTCCTATCCCCTCCGCTCCACCCGTTATAATGGCCACTTTGTCCTTTAGTCTCATACTATCATCTCCTAAAGGCGTTGCGGTACATCCATCCGATAGAAAGCCTCAGCGTATTTGTAGTTTTCTGCTTTGCCCACTGTCTTAGCTGTTTCTATCAGCCTCGGGAAGAAATCAGGGTTGCCCTGAGGTCCTATCTGGCTCTGGTGAATGCGGCATGCCTCTATTTTGAGTTCATAGGTATCGGTGATATCATATCTGATATTAGCTTGAGGAGAGCCCCAGAGCAGTAACTCTTTCACTCTGTGGAGCTTGAGACCTTGAGCCAGCAAATCTCGGTAGGTATTCGGAGCCTGTGCGGTCGGCCAGATGGCGTCCATAACGACTCTGCCGATAACCCGGTGATCACGGTTATTAATATAAGGCGGATTAAAAGGATCACAGGTCGCAACGACCTCCGGACGGTAAGTGAGTATCAACCGTAGAATTTCTTTTCTGAAAGAAGGCTCGTCCTCCAGACCCTGGTCGGGGTGGCGGAGGAATATAACATCTTTGACTCCTAACATTTTAGCTGCGGTGAGTTCCTCTTGCTCACGGGTTTTTGCTAGCACCTCAGGCAAAAGGTCAGGGTCGCTGCTGCCTTTATCGCCATTCGTGGCGATAACATAGATAACACTCTTCCCCTCCCGACTCCACTTTGCCACGGTACCTCCGATACCGAATTCGGGGTCAGCCGGATGTGGAGAAATTACCAATAACTTGATCGGTTCGAAACTCATTATCAACCTCCATCTTTTAAATATTTTGTTTTTCTGCCTGAAGTAAAATGATAGGGCAGTTCTCGCCAGCTATTCTAACTTTAAATCTCCTAGACGGTCAATATTTTTTTCCATCAAACAATACAAGCTGCCATAGGTAACGAAAGATATCAGATTAGAAATCTAGAGTTGATTAAGCCAATGGCAAATAATATTATATTATTTACAATAACTAACCTTAAAAGTTTATTATTAGTTAGTTGATTTTGCAGAGGATTATTTCTAGCGACGACCAATAATATAGAAATAAATACAAGAGGTAAATAATATATGAAAATTACCAGGATTGAATGCATCCCGGTCTCTTTAACATTCGCCAAGCCAATGATAATGGCGGGCGGGACCGAGTTAGCCTCCGATGTTGTTGTGGTCAAAATCCACACCGATGAAGGCATCACTGGTATTTGCGAGTCCGGCGGTACGTCTCCCTGGTATATGGGCGAAAGCCAGGACTCCATGATGCACTACATCAACACCGTTTATGGACCCCAGATACTTCTGGGCGAAGATCCTTTTAAGATCGAAAAAATAGTCGCCCGGATGGACAAAGCCGTCAGACAGAATAATCAGTCCAAAGCGGTTATTGATTACGCTCTGCATGATATTAAAGGAAAAGCACTAAATACTCCTGTCTATAATCTACTCGGCGGACTGTCCAACGAAAAAATCCCGCTGTGCTTTGTTATGTCTTCAGACACCCCCGAAATGGTGGCAGCAGACGGTGCTAAGCTATTGAAGGCAGGTTTTCGCAGTCTAAAGTTGAAAGTCGGACTGCGCAGCCTGGATGAGGACGTCGAACTGGTAGCTGCTTTAAGAGCGGCTGTCGGGGACAAAGCCCGGATAATGATTGATGCTAACGGCGGCTGGCACTACAACCAGGCACTGCACAGCCTGAAAGCTATGGAGAAATATAATCTTTTCCTTGCAGAACAACCGGTGCCGCGCTGGGACTACCAGGGACTAGCCCGTCTTCGCCGCAAGGTTAATATTCCGGTCTTTGCCGATGAAGCAGCCGTAGAATTGAACGACTTACTCAGGTTGATTGACCTGGATGCTATCGACGGTTTCTTCCTCAAGGTTCCCAAAGCCGGCGGACTGCTAAAGTCGCAAAAATGGGTCAGTATCGCTCAGGGAGCTGACTTAATGGTAATGTGTGGATGTATGATCAACTCCGGACTGGGGGCTGCCTCTGAAGCCCATTTCCTGGCAGCTATGGACTGGATGGGCCGGATTGAGCAGGAGTCTATCGGACCCCTCAATTTATATAATCGCCCAGACACTGTTAATCCACCGCTAACCGGTGACCTAGCAAAAAAGGGCGTCCGATACGAGGGTGGCTATCTTTACCCTCCCCAAGGGCCAGGACTCGGCGTGGAGCTGGATGAAGAAGTTATGAACCGTCTGATAACGCGTGGTAAAAAGCCCACCGTAATCGGCAAATA
>CAYOHA010000181.1:0-5775 GCA_964403625.1 uncultured Dehalococcoidales bacterium
AATAATGGTCTGAAATCAGCTATTGCCAACTTTCCAAAAAGATTCTGTTCATTCAGGTATGGAATCAATCCTGTCATTAAGGTGCTCTCATCAGCCCCACCGTGAAATTGTATGAGTTCTTCGGCCTTTCGAACTAGTGCATCTTCCTCGCTGGTAGACAGCTCTCCAACTGTAATCTCAGCCGGGGGAACATCTTGTCGTTTGAAAGTAAGGATAAAGTCGCCTAACATAGCTCCTGACACTCGCTGATGCATCGTCGTCGTGTAAAGTTCAATAGGGGGTTGGTAGAGCATACCTCTATTTTGGTCTTCACTCTCTGACGGTAATTTGAATCCAGCTCTGTTTGCAGCTCTCTGTAAGGCCATCCAAACTGATAATTCCCTGTTGTGGAATGTCAGCACTAGCCAACCACTTGGCTTGATTAACCGGTGGCATTCCTTAAGTATTCGGAACAACATGTCCTCATAGTGATCAAGCGTTTTCTCAGTATCAAATCCAGTATGCCTTGTCTGAATGGCTTCAAACCTATTATCTATCACCCCACTAAGCCCTAAAATGTCCTTGAGCCACACTGCCCAGAAGTTGGCTAGTTCAGCATACTGAACATTACCTCCAAACGGCGGGTCAGTGATTACTACATCTACTGAGTTGTCTGGTAGTGGCAAATCGTGTGACGAAGCACATAATAGTAGGCACGTGGCTTCTCCAGCCTCGACCTGAGTATAGTTCTTGCCTAGCCTAGCGAAGGCCCCGATCTCTCTATTAGAGTATTCCTTCCCCTTCCAGAATGAGTGCACTCCGCCATCGAATTGCTTTTTGAAAACGTCCCACACATTGGACTCATAATGCGTCTCAGGAAGCCAATATCCGTGATGCTCCCAGCCATGCCCTACATCCTTTCGCATCTTGCACGACCACGTTAAGCTGGAGCTAAATACAAAAAGCAAGGCCTCACTAATGTCCGACTCAAAATGTGCACCGCAAATGGCCTGCTTGAGCAAAGCATTAGCCAGTAGGTTTCTCTGCGTGAAAAACTGGTAGAAGTAGGTGTAACCTTTTCTAAATAAAGCGTCATCACGCACTCGATCACCGTCGGGGATTTTGTCCTGGGGAAATTCCAACCCTTTGACCATTACCATCTCATTAAATTTTGCAGTGACTGACCGGTAGCGGACCATATCATCCAGCGTTGCATCTCGCTCATGCGACTGACCACAATCACCGCACTCGTACTTAAGGCGTAAGATTTCTTCACCGATGCGTTCACACTCAACGGGTTCGAACTTCTCTCGACATACTGGACACTCATATTGTCGATATTTACCAGGAATGACCTTCTTGGACTTCCCAGTAACAATTGAGGTACCACATGACATATTTGGGCAACGAACAATGGTGCTCCAAAGAGCCCACTTAGTCGTTGCATTGCCTCCACAATATGCACAGGTTACATCATACAGTTTATAGATGTTTGCCTTAATCCTTGCCTCAATATCAGCGAAGGAGGTGGATACCTTATTAAGACTTATGGGCTTGATCTCGTTCTTGGTGATAAAATAGGCCATAGGGTTTAGGTCTATTCCAATAACCTTCCTCCGAGAGCGTAAAGCCTCCACTATTGTCACACCACCACCCATGAATGGGTCAAGGATAATGGCACCTGGTTTCGAGTAGTGCTTGATAAGGGTCTCGAATACATTATGGGGTCGCCGTGCAAAAAAGCGATGCATGAGATAGACAGGAGTGTGCGCCTTGGCGACTATGGGTGCGGTAAGAGGCTTAATATCGACCTCTTTCGACCCTTCAATGACTTGTTGCCGTACTATCATTTGGGCAGGCGATAACTGTTCTTCGAGTGGTCTGGACTGCACGTGACCTTTGATACCTTTGGCCGGGCCGGTAGCGTTACGCAATTCACCTAGCCTTGTGCCAAATAATTCGTCTCCTAGTCCTTCTTGTTTTCCTTTGACCATGCACACCTACACTAAACAGCCGTTATGCATTGCTAGTTAGATATATTATACTTCACGAAAAAAGAAAAGAGAACGGTTGCACAGTACGTCATGTTGTTTGGTCTAGCAATTAGATAAAGATTGCGTTGAATAAGCCTAAAAATTCTAAACTACTTCCTTGCAGTAGTATAATGACATTGACATCTTATCTAAGCCTGGAAGAAATGGGACTATTTATTGTTGAATTTAACCTAAGAGCTCGCTCTCCAGTAACAGTGGAGAATGGTGATGTAATAATTGACAGGGGATACTCGACTGTCACCGTGAGAAATGTAGAGGCTGACTCAACCAACGATGCTGAAAACAAAGCCAGACCAAAAGCAAATGCATTTTTAGATGAGCTATGCCGGCAATACGAAATAAACCTTGAGATCGGGAATAGCTGGACAGTAATGCTACAAGACTCTCCCGCAACCAGACATATTAAGAAATATACTCTTAAAATAACACTTAAAGGGGGACATCGCAGAAGGATTCCTCATGTGTTAAAGGAAGTAGAAATAAGACCGTCAGATGCTAAAACCTATTATAGAAAAGCAGTAATTTCCAAGGATACCTTCGACAAATTTCGTAATCTATACCTCGCAATAGAGAATGTAGCAAGTAAGATAGTGGTAGCAAAAGGTAAAGGCAGTTGTGGAGAATTACACTTGGTGAGGATTGCACTACAAGAATGTTTTTCCTCAAATACGCAGCTGTTGAAGGAGCATAGCCACGTATATGGTTTTAAGAACACAGGAGACATTTTCCTAGACGTGGCAACTTTCCTATACAAAAAGAATAGAGTCCAGTTAAGTCATTCGAAGGCGAACAAAAATAAGAAGATACCGTTCAATCCTGATGATGAATGGGAAGTACAAGTGTCTCTGTCCCTAGCGGAGCTTGTTGCCAAATCTCTCCTATTATACGAAGATACGCATTTATTATCCTAGTATGTTCCGAGACCGTTTCAAAACTCAGCAGCCCGAGGTTAACATTAAGCCAAATTGTTGAGAAGACTTTTTACTAAACTGGTTACTAAATTTGTTACTTTCCTGGCTACTTTATTAAATAAGACCAGCTTGCTTAAGATTGATCACAATACGGTTGATATTGATACCCTCGTTCCGGAATACCTGCTTTTTCGATTCTGGTTCCAAAATCCACCCGCCACTATGATGTAGAGCAACAAGCCGCCAATTACTATCGAAGACAGGCGAGCCGGAAGATCCGGGCATTGTATCAGTCAAATATTGAATAATCCGGTCGTCGGCATAAGCGACGATATTATGGTAAAGAGCGATCTGCTTCGGCCCGCCGCCGGGATGTTGGATGATATTCACGCGGTCTGTTTCTTTGACATTAGCTTCGGTAATTTTTATGGCACCCCATTTCTGATTAGCATTATCGCCAATACGGACAACTGTCCAGTCATCTTCAGCCGACGTTATGAATATATTATCCGGGTCTAAGTGAAAATCGGTCGGTGGCAGGTCAAGTCCCTCCCTCGTTTTTTGATAGTTGAATTGAATGATAGCACTTTTTGCCAGGTCATTGGTCTTAAGAACGTGATTATTAGTCACGAACAAGTTATTAGGTATTAAAAATCCTGTCCCCAATTTCCCATTAGCAAGCACAACTCGAGCAACTGAACGGGCGCACTCTAGACCGGCTTCGAGGAAACCGATCGGTAGAAGGGTACTGTACGTCCCCATTACCGTTTCGAGATTTCCTACCGGCTGCTGGCTACTCCAGGTAAGGTCTTTACCAAGTATGGGACCGTTGGCAGACCGGAGGGAACCTTTTTCTGCTTCTTCTAGATAGGGATTGTCCGGATAGTCTCCTCGGGCTGCTTTGATAAGGTCGGTTACTTTTCCCTGCCGATCAGCTACAGATATTATTTCAAACCAATTATCAATTGACCGGGGGTTAAATGCTACTTGATGCAATGGTATGCCTGCAGTTCGCACGATACGGTAGGAATCAGTGGTAAGCGGGTAAAGACCGGCAAGGACGTGATTCAAGTTAGTGAGAGTATCATTCCATGACATATTTTTATCCTCCTTGCTCCAAGATCTTAGGATTATCGCGGACTAGTGCATCAACCAATTGGTCAACCTTCTTTTTGTTAATACAGGCTGCAAGAAGCTGGGCTGCAGAGTCGTTAATGGAACCGCCTGTAAACCATTCGCCCCAGGGGATACCAGCCTCGTTTGATATACGTTTGAGAGTTTGGTTATCACCACAGGTCGACAAAGCCTGCAGGATGTCATCCAGCATATTATCTTTAAAACTCTCTTTGTATACCCGTGCTTCAAGTATATCAAGATGGGCTTCCGATCCTGGCTCAGCACGCCTTAGTGCTTCCGGACTATCATACTCTGCATCCCAAAGAGGATCATTCACATCTGCCGACAAAAGGTACCTGCCATACCGCTCCTTTTTATCCTTATATTCCTTAAAAAACTTTACCAGATCCCGCCGGTACTCTTGGTAACTGGTATCGGCGGTTGAATACACAAAATCGTATAGTGTCACACCTCCCTTACCGCTATATTCCATCACCGTACATGGATGTGCAAGAATTGGGGCTTTCTCATGCTCTATACGCCCGATCTGAGCCACGCTAGATATCATAAGGTAACCACGGGGAATCCCTTTGATAGAGGGAAAGCGTTCCGCCCACCCGAGGGACATCTTATGCCAACGGGCCGTTAATTTGATTATATCGCCCTCGTGTAGGTTATAGTGGTCCCATACTTCTGGATCAATCAAGGCTGGGATGCCTGTGGAAGCGTTACGATTAGTGCTTACTGATACAAGATGGCGGCCGTTTTCATCAGGGGGAAGTTTCAATGTACCGACCCCACCCATAACAATTTCTGATTTACCCAAAGGCCGATAAGTCTCCCAGTGTTTAGTGCTAGACTCAATCTGATTGGCACCGGCAGTACGTAATGCTTCAGAACCTTTGGAAAAGAAAAGTCCCGGAACCCTTGCCACCCACTCAGACAAAGCAACCTCATAAAACCTGAACTCCTGTCCCCATAACAATCGGTTTTCACCTAAAACTAATTCCCAGAACTTCTCATCATCTCCATAAATGTTCTCAGGATATCCAGAAAGTTGGGACCATTCCAGGGGATGGGTTAGTGGTGCATCAGCACGTGCATAGTTTTCGATAGCTTCTAGCGACCTCGCACAACGATAATTGTCTGATAATGGCATATCATCCCTCCTTTTTACATCCGGAGCCAATATATTTAACTCTGCTTGCCACCCCGGGAGAAGTGTTTTTCAATTGATTAACAGATTAAATTTTATGCTAGGTCAACCACAATGTTAGTTTGTTGTCTGTATCAGGATACCGGAAGTAATCACTGTGGCTGACCCCGACCGAAGCGGAGAACGTCAATACCTGATTAGGCAGAATCGGGAAGCCCTTTGCTTTAGACCCTTTGTATACACCTTCGGTCGGCACTAGAAGGTCGTTTTTCTCATTCCTGAAGATCCTATCCACGATCCCGTCTTTTACCATGTCTTTCAGACCGCCTTTAGGCTCATAATCGGAGGTAATCGCATAGTATTGGGTATTGCACTGAGTTTGCGCAGCATTCAACCTTTGCATGAACTTGCTATTCGGATTCATCACGGTAAGTCCATCAAGCCCGTTAAGGGCAGCATGTGCAATCATCTTCACAACGGTAACGATACCTTCAAGAATATCTGAAACTGTTCCAATTAGGCCTGGTGGGGTGAGATTAAGAATGGTAGTATAACGGTC
>CAYOHA010000182.1:0-5747 GCA_964403625.1 uncultured Dehalococcoidales bacterium
AATATATGTTTTTAACTACTTCACTTACATCAACCATTTAAAGCTCCGGGATTTATGCTACAGTATTGGTCAAAATCAGACACGTCCTTTATGTTACGACTCTCCCTCAGCCAGGGTCTGGATCAGCTTTTCCAGTGTTCGGTTCCTATCGTAATTCTCAGGTGTTTCATCAGCAACCGGATTCTTCCCGACAAACTTGTAAAAGTCAGCAGCTCCCTCAAGTATTTTGGGCGTTAGTCCAACACTGGCGAAAGTCTTAGCAATCTCTTCCATCTCACCGACCCACCGTCTCGCTCTATTTGGTACACTTTGTAGAGACCGGCTTAACGATTCATACCTGTCTTTCTGGCTTAACTGCCATTCTGCCATCAATGCCTCGTAGAGACCCATTCGCCAAGCAGCGACCAGCAACTCGATAGAGAGAGCAGCAGTCCCTTTGGTCAAAGCGGCATATACCATCTTTAGTCCTGATGCCTGCCCGATCTCTTCACCAACTACCCGAACATCAAGACCATACTTGCTTAAATGACCAAATTCTCCGGCATCTTTTCCTGAAGCGTATATTCTGGTAAAGCTTCTCGGGTTTGGCGGTCCGCCAATAATTCCAGCATCCACGAAACGACTCCCCGCTTTAATGATAATTTGCCCGATTTCTCTGACTGTCGCTGGAGCGATGGCATTGCAGTCTACGTATACAATTTGCGCTCCATTATCCTTTAACGCCTTTGACACTTTTATGGCTGCATTTTTAGCTTCGGCAGGTACCAGAATAGAAAGGACCATATCTGCATCCTGTACTAGCTGATCATGTGTCGGCACTCCTTCAATCCCGGCTTTTGCGGCGAGTTCACGCGTGCGATTACTCCGGCCTTCCAGACAGGCAATAACTCTTACCCCATTCTCCACAAGGACTCGCCCTACTGCATGTCCCATATCTCCCGGACTGAGAATCCCAACTGTTGGCACATTCACAACGAATACCTCCATTCACGAATTATTTATATTTGATATTTTTACAAGATTACGCCCTGTTCTTTCAGCCGAGTGATATCATCCCAACCGTAGCCTAGCTCTAGCAAAATTTCCTCATTGTGTTGCCCCAGCTCAGGGCAGGCAGTCCTCAAAGAAGCCGGATTTTTACTGAACTTGATCGGTGTTGTTACCAGCCTGATTTTTCCTGCATTGGAATATTCAACTTCTTCAAAGAAGCCATTAGCCAACGCTTGAGGGTCATCAATAACCTCAAGAGGGGTCTGGACTCGTCCGTACAGGCAGTTATTCGCTCTGAATCGTTCTTCCCACTCCTTCATTGTCTTTGAGGTAAGAACCCTGTCTATGATGTGAATCAGTTCTTCGCAGTTTTCTCTACGCGCCTCAAGGCTATTAAACCGGGGATCATTTTCCAATTCCAGTCTCTCTATAGCCCGGCAGAATCCAGGCCAGGCAGGATCAGGCTGAAGCATCGCCAGCCAGAACCAGCGGTTGTCCTTGGTCCGGTAGCTATTCCATATCGGATTCTGTGCTTTAGTGCGGTCGTGCTTGACAGGTTCGCGGCCTGATAGAGCTCCCTGGCTATCCACGCAGAGAGTCCACACAGCGGTATGGTACAGAGAAATTTCTATCTCTTGTCCTTCACCCGTTTTTTCTCTTTGTAGCAAGGCTGCACAGATAGCCCCAACAAGATGGGCTCCGGCCGCACTATCAATCATACCGACGCGTTGCGGAGCCGGAGGAGTTCCTGGTTCACCTATCAAGTACATCATCCCCGAACGGGCCCATCCGGCGGTGAAATCATACCCCCGCTCGTCCTTGTCCGGTCCAACAGGCCCATAACCACTCACAAATGCGTAGATTAGCCTTGGATTAACCTGGCAAAGGCTCGTATAATCTAGTTGAAGCCTTTTAACCGAACCCCGTTCATAATTGGACATAAAAACATCAGCCGTCTGGACAAGCTTGTAAATGATTTCTCTACCTGACTCCTTTTTCACATCGATTGCCAGTCCCTTCTGATTCCGGTTAAGCACCTGCATAACCCAGTTAATTTCACCGGTATCAACACTCTGAGCCCGTCTCAGTCCCCGGTGCATTTCTCCGGTCAGAGGCTCTAGTTTGATAACCTCAGCTCCCCAGTCGGCCAGAGTAGAACTAGCCGCCGGAATAGCAACAATCTGTCCCATAGAGATTACCTTTATACCTTCAAGTATTCCTGCCATGTTATATTCTCCTTCGGTTTAGTTCTTCCTCTGCCATTATGGCTGCACCGAGGGCGTTAATAATCTGAGGTTGGGGAGGCACCAATAATTTTATTACCAGATTCTCCTCTATCCTTCGAATAAGCCCGATATTAAGACCACCACCACCACTGATGGCGCACTGTTCCTCCAGACCAACCCTGTCAACAAGCACCGAAATCTTATCTGCCAGTGCTTTATGGATACCAGCCAGGATATCTTCTTTGGAGATGCCTTCAGCTACTCTGGAGATTGCCTCCGATTCCCCAAAAACAGCGCACCCTGTAGTAAAAGCAACCGGATTCCGGGACGTAAGGGAAAGGGGACCAATATCATTAAGCTCTATCTGAAGGACATTGGCAATGACATCAAGAAATCGTCCACTACCAGCGGCACATTTCTCACTGACCGCAAAGTTAATTACTTGCCCTCTCTCGTTAAGCCTGATTACCTGGCTGGACTGCCCCTGTACATCAATAACCGTTCTCACCGAAGGGAAGACGCTATGTATCCCTCTCCCGCAACACCGAATATCCGCTATATGCAGATTACTAAAAGGAATGATGTTACCGGCATGGCCAGTGGTTACAGTAAAGGCCATATCCTCCGAATGTAGTCCCGCTTTTACTAGGAGTTCCTCTCTTAACCTTTGGACCGTCAGGCTGTAATTAACCCCAGAGGGAAGCAAATGACAGACCATAAGCTTTCCATCTCTGGTTATAACACCTTTACTCGTTACTGAGCCAATATCAATACCCATAAACCAGGCCATATCATGATCCTATATTCTTATTATCCTCGAATTGGGCTGAAGCTTGATAAGGCTATCCTTAGAAAGTAACCGAAGACCTTTCATAAATAACTATTAAAAGAAATTAGCCTCCTCCAGGCGCCGTTCTTTCCTTTGGATCAATTCCCCCTGAGTCCTGGCTTTCATTACCAATTCCTTCCCTAACAGGGCGGCTCCCAGTGCTCCGGTAAGAAGTGGTTCATCGGGAACAAACACTTCACATTCCAGGTTTTCTTTCAGAGCTTTAACCACGCCAATATTCTTCGCCACTCCCCCGGTAAATACCACATCAGGTTCTATTTTTAATTTTTTTACCATCCTGGCTACCCTGCTCGCTATCGAATCGTGAATTCCAGCCACAATATCTTCCAGCAGTACCCCTTGAGACATGTGCGATATTACTTCCTGCTGGGCAAAAACAGTACAGGTATTACTAATGGCTATTTTCTTTGTCGATTTTAATGAGATATGCCCCAAGTCTTCTACCCTAAGGCCAAGAGCTTTAGCAATTACCTCCAGGAATCTTCCCGTTCCAGCGGCACACCTGTCATTCATAACAAAATCAGTCAGCTTGCCACCGTCAATCTTAAGTCCTTTAGCATCCTGACCCCCGATATCGATGGCAATTCTGACGGTAGGTAGAAAGCTAAAAACTCCTCTGGCATGACAGGTCAATTCTGTAATTTGACGGTCGGCAAAAGGAACGTTAATTCTACCGTAACCAGTGGCTATGACATAAGATATCGCATCAAAGAGTAAACCAGCCTGTTTTAGCGCTTCTTCCATCACCTTGTTGGCTAGACGACGGTACTCAGCGCCAGTGTGATGAATCATACTGGCGCAAATTTCCTCATCCTCATTTATAATCACCACTTTGGTTATGGTAGAACCAAGATCAATTCCAGCAAAATAGATGTAACTCACCCCCCAACTATTTCATACTTTTTGAAGTATTATTCAGATAACCTTCTAGACAATGATCTCAGTGAAAGCCTGGACCCTCGTTCTTAGTAGGGCCAGGGCATTCTTACTGTAATCATATTCCAGATACATATTTGGTAAACCAATACCATCAAGGTAGTCCTTTAGCTGGGGTACTTCATAGCCGTGACTATCGCAATATCTTATTACCTGAAGGATTACCCCATCGACATTCCAATCTCTAGCGTAACCTCCTAGATACCCGAATCTAGTCTCCAGATCAGTTTTATAATCTTTCCTAGTACCGCTGAGAGTTGCTTCCCGAAAGGTACGGGGGCACCTAAGGTCTACCAGATAGTGATAAGCTAATCCATCTAAAGGGTCATCAGTAAGCTCAACATCAGTGAAATAGGCTCTACTACCAACACAGATATCATCCATAACTACATTAGCATCAAGGCTCTCCATCATCTCCATTAGAGTTGTATCGTCTATAATACTGCCCCAGAGAAGCAGTCTTGCCAGTTTCTTTGGTGGACCGTCCTTACGCTGTTTAACCTCACTGATTACTCGCCCAATTAGCTCATTTCCTTCCTCTACAGGCAGACTCATCAGAGCTATCATCACCTGAAGGGTCTCTGTTCCTGAGATGAGAGGTGGGTTGAGTTTTCGTAAATCATACAGATCCCGCACCAATGCCCGCTGCCGATTATGGTCTCTGATAGCTTCCTTGAGCTTCTCTGAAGAAAGTCTCTTGCCAGCAAATACCTCCAGGGTCTTCTGAAAGTCTTTTAGTAACTCCTTGAACTCCTTCTGGGCTGCTTTATGAGTGGTGTGAGGGGTATCTATGAAGTGGGTATACGGTGTCTTTACAGCAACATCCCACAGGTGGCTTGTCCTGGCACCGACATCACAAATATGAGCCATTACCACCCCATCCAGGAAATCATATCTGCCTTTCAACCCCAAATCCAGTAAGCTGCGAAGAAAAGGACAAACAATTGTTGGCATATAATCATCCGCTCCAGTGATTGGTTCACTCATATCCCCAAAGATCCGGTAAGGGACCAGACCAAGAGCCGTCATCATCTCCAGTACAGGATAGATACAAAGATAACCCACCACCTTTTGCCCTTCTGCCTTCAACTCAATAACTCTCTGGTTGCGGTTTCGATAAATCTCCCTTACCCTGGTGAGTCCTGTGCTTACCACTTTTTGTATTTAATAAACCTCCATATAGTCGCCTTTGTCTGTCTTACCACTCCAGCCCTTCTTTTTTCCTGACCTCTTTGTAATGATCCATTGTCTCTTCAAACGCCTCAGCCTTCTTCAATCCGGCTACTGGATCGAAGAGAGTCAGGTCAACAATATCTCCCTCAAGTACTAATGACGGTACCTTGTATATTTCTATAATTTGTTTCCGATAAAGGAATAAAGGAGCAGTAAAGGCACGACAGGAGAGAAGAGGGTGGAGAAAAGCTCCATCACACCGGAATTCCTTGACTTTCCTGGCGGCTAACCGGTTAGAAAATCCCTGTCTTCTTATCTCTTCCTTAATCAGAAAGGCTTCCTCAGGCTCGAAATCACGGTCAATAGCAGAAGCCATGTCTCGACTGTTAGACCTGACATACCTTTCCATCGGATCGCTGATATGACTTACATCCATGTCTGTAGGTTTGGCAGGGTGATAACTGCTTTCATAGACAAAATTCCAACCCCTCTCCGCCAGCTGGTCGAAGAATCCCAGGCTATGCCAGGGAGGGAGCCCTTCAAATGTTAATCGATATTTCTCTTCTACGTTA
>CAYOHA010000183.1:0-5723 GCA_964403625.1 uncultured Dehalococcoidales bacterium
TGAGGACTACCGTATTCCTCTGGTCTTTTTCTCTTACCAGAATTTTAAGAAGATACGCGGCGAGCAAAATCCCGATCTTTCGGGACCTATGCCTCAATGGCGTCTTGACTATGACCGGGAGGTAATGAGCCGGCTAAGCGGCTTCAGCCCCGACCTGTGTGTGCTTGCTGGATATATGCTGGTTACCGGCCATGAACTCTGCCAGAAATACAATATGATTAACCTTCACCCTGCAGCCCCAGGCGGACCTGTGGGAACATGGCGACAGGTAATCTGGCAACTAATCGGTAGCGAAGCCAGAGAGACAGGAGTATTGATGTTCCTGGCAACACCTGAATTTGACAAAGGACCGTCGGTGACCTACTGCTCCTTCTCTATCAGAGGTGGACCCTTCGACCGGTACTGGAACGAGATAAGGGGACAATCGGTTGAAGAAATTCGGGATAGAGAAGGCACAAAAAATCCCCTGTTCAAGCTTATCCGCCAGCACGGGCTGGCGAGAGAATTCCCCCTTATCGTCGCCACTGTCAGGGCTTTCAGCCAGGGCAAGGTTAGAATAAATGAGGAAAAGCAGGTAGTTGATGCTGAAAACTATCCCATTAACGGTTATAATCTAACTGAAGAGATCAATAGACAGGTAAAAGGACTGCTAGGGGGTGAGTCAGATGAATAATTACGTCTGTTTCGACCTTGAAGGACCACTATCACCTCAGGATAATGCCTACGAATTAATGAAGCTATTTCCCAACGGGGCTAAAATATTTGAGGTAATCAGCCGTTATGATGATCTGTTGACACTGGAAGAACGGGAAGGCTACGAACCAGGTGACACTCTGGCTTTGATAGTGCCCTTCCTTATCCTTCACGGTATATCAGAAAATGATATTTCCATGCTTGCCTCTAAAGCCAGCCTGACTGGCGGTGCCAAGGATCTGACATACCAGCTTCAAGTCAATGGCTGGAGGATGTTCTGTATCAGTACCAGCTACCAGCAGCATGCCCTCTATATTACCCAGAAGTTGGGCATCTATTCTCATAATGTCACCTGTACTACATTCCCCCTGAACAGATTTCGCACGATATTGGGCCAAGAGGATATCGAAATTCTGCAGCAAGCTGAGAATGATATTCTCTCTCTGTATCCACCTTCTGATGATGAGTGGATAAAAAAGACCCTTGACCATTTCTACTGGGTGAAACTGCCGGAAACCGATGTAGGGATGGCGATAGGAGAGGTTAAACCTGTGGGTGGACGGCGAAAAGTCGCAGCCTTGAACAAATTTGCCGAGATTCATAACCAGCCTCTATCTCAATGGGTGGTGGTGGGAGACAGCATTACTGATTTCAGAATGCTTCATGCGGTAAATGAAGCCGGGGGCCTGGCTGTTGCCTTTAATGCGAACGAATATGCTCTGCCCTACTCAACAATTGGTTTGGCATCAACATCCATTGCCGACCTGAAAGAAATACTTCCAGTATGGGAGAAGAGTCAGCGAAAAGGGGTGGAGGTAATTGTAAAACAGAAAGAAAAGTCTGGAGGTACAGGAGATAGAGGACACTTTAACTGGTTAGCCGGCAAGAAAGACATCGCTGACGTCATAACCATCCATAAACGGATTAGACGCCTGGTCAGGGAGGAGGCTGGGAAACTGGGTTAACTCAAGCCCAACAATCTGGCAGGGTTGGTCTTCAACATTACTGTGAGTTCATTCTCATCAAGGCCAAGGTCAAGAAAAGCGGAGATAGCTTTCCTCAATCCCTCAGCCGGTGGAGGGTTCTCTCTTTGACCGAGGTCAGTGGTAATAATACAGTGTTCAGCTCCAAGAGCTTTGATAGCATCTACCAGGGTTCTCAACCCAATCCCCCCGCCTGAAGGAAGAGCACTGAGATAAGTATGTTCGATATATGCCCCTTTTCCAACCAGTTGCTTTTGCTGTTCGACCGACAAAGTGGCGCCAAAACGCGGTTCTAAAGCATGAGTGATAACAACCTTAGTAATGCCGACTTTCTTTGCTCCATCAAGCAAGGCTAAAATCTCTTCGAAACTGATGTGGCCTGAAGCTACTACCATTTCGTGTTGCTTGATAATTCTAAGAATGTCCATTACTACCGGAAGGAGTTTGCCTTGCTTATCAATGATACTGATTCCGCCGGGATCAAGGCCACGCTTCTTCATATCATAGGCTGCGGAAAATGTTGGCATCCAGACAACTCTACATCCCAGGGTAGCCGATACCTCGACAGCAGCCCGGTTCAGTCCTCCGACAGCGAAATCCAGACAGAGGCTGCCGACGACAGCAATATCAGGAAACTGTTGACCGATGATAGTAGCCAGAGGAGTAGTGGGGTAGTCATGGTTCTTTAGAACAATTGCCCGCATCCCGGCCGCCTCCGCCTGAGCGGCCGCCTGAAAAGCATCCACACTCCTGGCGATGTTAGCATCAGGGGCATGGTGAACATGCATATCTATTGAGCCGTAAATAAGCCTATCAATGGTATCCATTTCTTTCTCCTGTTAGCCAACGATAAAAACCAAAAGTAACTCCAAATCTACACTGTCAGGCATAGTTCTGGCTATATTAGTAAATAATATTATGTTACTTTGTCCCGAATAATACAGCCCCCTGTTTGAGCAGGATATCCTGCAGTTCCGAGACATCCTGTTCGAGCTGGCGGGGTGTTATGCCTTTCTTAACACAGATTGCTGCGGCAACACCAGCAGCTTGACCGGTCGCCATATTTTCCGGTAGACAGTCTCTCTTGAAGTCTTCGGTCACTGACATTAATTTGCCGACAATCAGCATATTTTCAACATTTTTCGGCACCAGGGATCTATAGGGAAGGTCATATGAACCGCCATTCTTAGGTCTACCCATTTTCCTATCCATAGCGATATTCATTGCTTCGCCCGGGTAGGCCGCCGAATGGAAGGGACCTCCTACGGATACAGCCATGGCACTTTTCCCGATGACATCCTTGAATTTCCTTTCCTCAACGACATCATCGATTGTCATCTGGTAGTCTCCAATAAAATGTCTTCCCTCTCGTGTTCTCATGTAGTTGGTGAGTCTGGTGAAGTACGCGTTTTCAAAGCCCGGCAGATACTTTCTCACCGCCTTCAAAGCAATGGCGGTCTGCCTCCTGGCTTCCACCTCGCCGGCGGTTAGCTCCCTAACGTCAGTGGTATCACAATCGGCCACCTGAGCAGAGTGCTGGAATACCGGCTGTATTACACCTCCATCTCTGACCGTAAAGAAAAAGCCCAAATCGCCATAGGGGTGAAAATCACCATTTTTCAGAGCTTCATGCGTAAGCTTGCGGAAGGTGATAGTTCCCAGCGTTCCCGTTCTAACCAGGTCCAGTATACTTTGAGCGTTCATGAGTTGATCGATACGTCTCTTTCTTCTCTCCTTTTCTAGAGCTGAAGCTGTGGGACGTATTGGACCTGCGTACTCGTCAGGGTTCTCTTTCAAGTATGCCGTGACCTTATCCCAATCCATACCATCCATATGGAAGGTGATTGATGGCGGATCAATCTCTTCCTTTTTTCTATCAATTTTCGTGAATGGGACACCTGCCCTAACAGCGATATCACCCTCGCCGGTAGCCTCAATAATCACCTTACCGCGAATCAACTGCCGGCCAGAAGTATTCTCAACGATAACTCCTCTAACAACATTGCCTTCTTTAAGGATTTCGACAGCCAGGCTATGTAATAAAAGCTTGACGTCATTCTCCGTCATCATCTGGAAGATGAGAAGACCCCACCAGTCGGGATCGATAAATGCGTAGCTATCAAATTCCCGATCCTCCGGTCTGGGGTATGGCAGAGCATGACCCTCCTTCTCTAACCGGTGATGCGTCTCTTCGACAATACCGGCAATGATGGTCTCACCAAAGTTATTCCAAAGGTGAGAATATGCCCAACCCGGAGGACCTGAGACGTTCATAATACCACCCAATATCCCGAATCTTTCAATCAAGATTGTATTTGCTCCAGCTCTGGCTGAAGCTATAGCAGCAGCACAACCGGCTACTCCTCCTCCCACCACAACTACATCATATTCTCCGAATAGTTCCGTTGCCATATATCCTCCTTTCCTAGCACCAGTTTTGAAATTTGTCACCATTATATTCCCGTTTCTCTTGACAGACAAGCTTGCTTTTTGACCTTTACCAGGGCAACACTATACAATGTGCGTATCCAACATAAGAGAGTAAGATAAATTCAATCTCTTAGCTTTTCAACAAAATATATAAAAAACAAGGAGGAAATTGAAATGAGTGAAATTACCCGAGAATTAGCCAGGTTTGCCCTTGATACCAGATGGGAAGACTTGCCACCATCTATTGTACACGAAACAAAGCGGGTAATCATGGACTCGATCGGATGCGCAATAGGGGCGTTGACCATTGATAAGGGGAAAATGTATACAGCTCTAAGCAGGCGGTATGGAGGAGCGCCGGAAGCTTCAATATTCGGGATAGACGATAAGACATCCCTATCTACTGCGACGTTGATCAATGGTGAGTTGATGTTCACCCTGGACTATCACACCATTATGTCTGGCGCTCACGATGGAGTCTATATTCTACCAACATTACTGGCGATCGCTGAGAGTGTTGATGCTTCAGGAAAGGACCTAATCCTAGCGGCAGCGTTAGGATTTGAAATCTCATCCAGACTTGCCATAGCCGTAGGGCAGCATAAAGCAACACCCCGGATGCCAGCACCTGGTGAACCGCGATATCGCCCGGGTAATGCCCATTCAAATCTTGGAGCCGCTGCTGGAGCCAGTAGGCTGATGCAGTTTGATGAAGAGAAAATGTTGCATGCTATGGGCATGGCCGGTCATCTCTGCCAGGTTATGACGAAGATCAGGTGGGGAGGTGGTGACCGCAGTTACGGGTTCAAATACGGAGTGCCAGGCTGGCAGAGCACAGGGGCAGTGACGGCAGTAGTGCTTGCTGAAATGGGATTTACTGGAGATACTTCTGTACTTGATGACCCGGAACGTGGCTTCCCTTACTTCTGCGGTTACACAGTGTGGCAGCCTGAAAAGATAATGCAAGAAATAGGCAAGACATGGTTCTTTACTCACGAACTACACTACAAACCGTATCCCTGCTGTGGCGTATTTCATGGTGTCCTGGACTGTTTTTACGATATTATTGAACTGAATAACCTTACGCCCGAGGAAATCGAGAGTATCAAAGTTAACTGTATGCCAGGTATGTATACAGGACCACGGGCTGTCCAGGAGATACAGAATAACCTATCGGCAGCACAATTTTATCCACCGTATTTGTTTTCTCTAGCTGCTCATAGAGTAAGGGTAGGTCCAGAATGGCACGATAAAACAACATTGAGAGACCCAAAGATAATCGAGTTTATGGATAAAGTAATCTGTGCAGCAGGTACCCCAGATCCACAGAGGCGAACCGGACCGACTCCTTTAAGTGTTCCCAGTAGATGCGAAGTTGCCGCTAGAGGAAAGACATTTACCCTGGAACTGGAGAGGGACCAGCGGCGAGGGACTCTAGGTTCGAAGCGTGCTCCGACCGATGATGACATCATTGGGAAATTCAGACACAACACCGAAAGGATTCTTACCCAAAACAAGATAGACAGTGCCGTCGAAGCTTTTATTAATCTGGAGAAAGTTGATAATATCTCACAGCTGATACGTCATATCACTTTGTAGTCAGAGAGTAAGACAACA
>CAYOHA010000184.1:0-5719 GCA_964403625.1 uncultured Dehalococcoidales bacterium
GTGGCTGATTCTGCTGGCGTTGATACCACATCTCCTTGGTCACTCGTGTCTAATTTTGGCTGTACGCTTGGTGCCGGTTACTCTTGTTTCGGTGTCTATTCTCGGTGAGCCAGTTGGAGCAATGGTACTGGGATTTTTTATCCTGAATGAGATACCGACCGCCAGTGAAATAGCCGGCGGTCTTATGATTCTTACTGGTATCTTTTTGGTGATGAGACATCCCCCCAAAGGATTAAATAGCGGCATCAACCGATAAAATTTTTTCTGTTACGTCCGATATATGTATTGACAAAACCACGAAAAAAAGACTAAACTATGCACCAACACGTAGAAACAATACGTAGTATACAAGGTCGATAGGTATTGATTTCAAAAAAACTGAGGAGGTGAAATACAGGTGAAAAAGAAAATTCTCTGGATACTGGTAAGCTTCTTGATGGTGCTATCTCTGGTGATAGCATCGTGTGGTCCCAAAGCGGAAGAGGAGGAAGAGGAAGAAGAAGAGGGGCAGGTAGTAATCACGGAAGAAGAGGCGGAGGAAGAGGTGGAGGAGGAAGAACCAGGAGTACAACCTTCAGAAGGGCCGATCTATGGGGGCACGCTTACCCTGGCACTGGGTGGAAATATAAATAGTTTTGATCTGTTTTATGCTGGCGCACCCATTCCTCAACCTTCGCTCGGGGTGACTAATGACCCATTATGGGCAGGCGACTGGGCAAAGGGACCTGCTGGCGGCTATGGTACCAACCAGACTGACTGGAAGATGAGTGAAGATATTTTTGCTAATAAGGCAGGCTTTGTTGCTGAAAGCTGGGAATGGTCAGCCGATTTTGAGAAAGGCGAAGGGATTCTGATCTACCATATTCGCCCGGGGCTTCACTTCACTCTTAACCCGGCCAGCGAAGCCAGCCGACTGGTCAACGGGCGGGAAGTGACGGCTGATGATGTCGTCTATACCCTGGACCAGGTAGTCCGTAACCCCAGGAGTTACACTTACGCTGCTGCCCCGCAACTGAGGACTGCTGAGATAACGAAAACCGGTGAATGGGAAGTTACCGTCAAGGTAAAGGCTGACGCTCTGATATCAGCGATAAGTCGTCTGGGCATATGGGGCCGGGTAATACCAAAGGAAGTGATGGACAAATACGGTAACCTGGCTGATTGGAGGGTTTCAGTCGGTGTTGGACCATTTATGCTTGTGGACTACGTTACTGGTGGAATGGCGGTTTTTGATAGGAACCCTAACTACTGGCATACCTATCCGGTAGGTCCGAACATTGGCGATCAGCTACCTTATATAGACCGCCTTAAGTGGATAATTATATCAGACTCTTCAGCCCGCTACGCTGCCCTGCGGACAGGTAAGGTTGACGAGATGTATTTGATAGACTGGGAATCAGCTATCACCGCCCGGCAGACGGCACCGAAAATGCTGGAAGCAGAAATGCCCCCGGAGGGCGGCTGGCATATCAAATGGAGGGTAGATATGGCGCCCTATAGCGATGTACGGGTCCGGCGAGCACTGATGATGGCTACGGACTTTGAGACGATACGCCGTGAACTGAACGGCGGTCTCGGGGATATCCACACCTGGCCATTTGTTTATCATCCCTCGTACGCTGATCTATATCTGGCTCTTGACGACCCGATGATGCCGGAAGATGTCAGGGAGCTTTATACTTACAACCCCGAGAAGGCAAAGCAGCTTCTGACCGAGGCCGGTTATCCTGGTGGCTTCAAGACCGAAGCACTCCTTACCTCGGGCGAGGCTGACTTCTACTCGGTACTCAAGGATATGTGGAGTAAGGTGGGTGTCGATCTGGAGCTTAAGGTTATGGAGATGGGTGCCATGGCATCCATGCTCGCCACTAAGAAACATATTGCGATATCAGCGCTCGGGCTATCCCCGGTTGGCACATATTTCGATGCAGGAGACTTTACTGGGGGAGGAATAACCAACGTCAGTTGTGTTAACGACCCGATTGTTAACGCCGCGTTTGAAAAGGTACGACGGGTCATGGTTGCGGACGAGAGGGAAGGTATGAGGGTAGTCAAGGAACTGATGCCATACTTCCTCCGGCAGGCATTCGCCCTCCCCAGGCCGGTTGCTCCTTCCTTTAACTTCTGGTGGCCCTGGGTAAAGAACTACGCCGGTGAAATATACCTTGGCTTCGGTGTGGGCAGTGCTAACTACTGGCCAACATACATCTGGATTGACGAGGCGGTAAAGAAGTCAATGGGATATTAAGCCTACTAATACGTCAAGCCAATAAAAAAATAAAAAACGGAAGGCTGGAGGGTTTTAGCCCTCCAGCCTTTATTATCATTATTATGAAACCTAAAACCTTATCTCTCTGTACTGACTTATATTATTTTAGTTGTTAGACCCAACCCCTGAGCTTCATTGCTTCAACCACACGTTCGACCGCTCTCACGTAGGCTGCCTGCCGCATATTTATCTTATATTCCCGGCTGGTGTTCAATACGGAGTGATAGGCTGCCGTCATCTTCTTATCCAGCCTTTCGCGTACCTCGGATTCATCCCAGAAATAAAGGTAGAAATTCTGGACCATCTCAAAGTAGGAAACCGTTACGCCACCGGCGTTGCATAGAAAGTCGGGTATCACGTGAACTCCATTTTTATATAGAATATCATCAGCTTCTGGCGTAGTTGGACCGTTGGCTAATTCGGCAACAATTCTGGCTTTTATGTTCGGAGCATTCTTCTCGGTTATCACATTTTCGATAGCAGCCGGGACAAGTATATCGACATCCATCTCTAAGAGTTCCTCGTTAGAGATATTTTCCATACCTGTTAAATTACAGACTGAATTAGTTTGAGTCTTACATTGATAAGCTGCTTCCGGGTCTACCCCGGTTTCACAATATACCCCACCTTTACTATCGCACACCGCTACTATCTTGGAACCAAAAAGCTCATTACATAATTTGGCTGCGTAATATCCGGCATTGCCATAACCTTGCACAGCGACTGTAGCTTTGCCTAAATCAATACCAAGCGTCCTGGCAGCTTCACGAATAGTGAACATACCACCACGGGCGGTAGCATCGCCTCTGCCGGGAGAGCCGCCAATAGCAAGTGGCTTGCCCGTGAGAACACCAAATTGCGGCTTCCCCGCAATGGATGAATACTCATCCATCATCCACGCCATGATTTGTGGAGTGGTATAAACATCAGGAGCAGGTACGTCCTTTTCAGGTCCAATGAATTGAAATACTCCCCTCACGTATGCCCGGCTTAGGCGTTCCAACTCACCTGGAGACATCTCTTTGGGATTACAAATTACGCCACCCTTTGCTCCTCCTAGAGGTAAGTCAAGCAAAGCACATTTCCATGTCATCCAGGCAGCCAGTGCTCGAACCGTATCGATTGTTTCTTCAGGATGGAATCTGATACCACCCTTTGTGATACCCCTGGCATCATTATAGTGAACCCTGAATGCCTGGAATACCTTAACAGAACCATCATCCATCCTTACCGGTAATGATACATGGAGTTCCCGCATTGGGGTCTTTAGCATTGCGGTTATGTCTGGGGATAAGCCCAAAATTTCGGCACACCTGTCAATCTGTTGTTTCACGACGTCAAACGGATTATAGTTTTCCAAGTTCCTTTCTCCTCCTAGAAATATATCTTTTACTTAATATAATTTCGCCTCTCTCTTTTTTAGTTGATGAAAAAGTGTAATATCAGTGTTATTCCTTTATATTAATCCCCTTTCCCTTAAGGTACCTTTTAGCTTCAGGAATTGATATCTCTCCAAAGTGAAATATCGAAGCAGCTAAGACTGCTGATGCTTTACCCGCAGTAACAACTTCATAAAGATGCTCCAGCTTACCAGCACCACCAGAGGCTATTACTGGTATGGATACGGCCTCGGCGACTGCTTTTGTCATCTCAATATCATAACCAACTTTTGTTCCATCGGCATCTTTGCTGGTGAGTAGAATTTCACCAGCGCCCAACTTCTCTGCCCTTCTTGCCCAGTCAACAACGCCCATTCGTGTGGATTCACCCCCACCTCCACTCCTAATCAACACTTCTAGCCGCGGCAGTCCACTATCAGATAGATTCTTCCTGCCATCAATAGCAACGATTATCCGTTTTTTCCCGAATTTTTTTGACGCCTCATTGATAAGTTCTGGATTCTGGAAAGCGGCGGTATTAATGGAGACCTTGTCCACGCCAAGGATAAACAACTCTTTCATATCCTGAGTATTTCTTACACCCCCGCCAACAGCAAAGGGTATGGTGACCACATCGGCAACTTTTTTCACCCACTCGAGTCTCGTTCCTCGGTTCTCAGTAGAAGCCATTATGTCCAGAAAAGCAAGCTCATCAGCTCCCTCCTGGCAGTAGGTCTGGGCTGCCTCGACCGGATCACAAACATCCCGCACATTGGCGAATTTTACCCCTCTAACCACCCGTCCATCCTTAATATCCAAACAGGGTATTATCCTTACTTCCTTCATATTAACTCCTGAAAATCGATCAATTTCTTGTACTCAATTACTGTACTCATGCCTTGATTCTGGACTTCTATTCCAGCTTCCACAACAGCAGCTACCGGATTCAATCCATTGAGAAGGACTATCCCGATCCTATTGAGTTCAACCGGAACTTCACATACCGATTCGCTAACACCACCCATTGTCAGTACTCCAGCGATACCGGCTTCCTTTAACTTATGTATAGTCATCTCGACTACTGGTTGACATAGTGCTGGTATCTCCCGATAGGTAGCTAGGATTTTACCTTCGCCCTCACTCACTACCTTCGATATTGATGTCATCTTGGCTCTGATAAACACATCTGAAGGATCTAGAGAGCATCCTGAATAGTGGATAAGTTCCACAAAGCGGAGAGGCTTGTGATTTCTAAATTGCAAAATACCAGAGAATTTAGAGTCTATTGGTACGCCAGCTTTAAGTAGAGCACCATTTATAACGATACTGCACACTGTAGCCAATCCTACCATATCCTGCGGTACAAGGATTTCACCAAGCATTTCACCATCCTGGGCTACAGCCACCAGCTGACTGACGCAAAGTCCTGCAGTAAAAGCTGGTTTCATTAACTGGAGTGCCTTACGGAATCGAGCCTTAGGGAAAAGGGAGACATTTATTGGAATAGAACCAGTATGCTTATCCAGATCAAAATCGGTGCGGAAAGCAAGTTGTTCAATTCTGGAGATAGCTAAGCCAACCTTATCTTTCACTAGAGCACTTTCTATCTCCTCAATACCCCGTTTAGTAAGAACGCGACCATCGCGTCGCCCGATAAGTTGCGTCAACTGTCGCTCATCCATGAGTTTAAGGTGATATCTTACGGCTCTTTCGCCCAGTTCAATTCCACTATCTTTTAATCGACGTGCAATCACTCTAGACCCTAAAGGCGTCTGGGAATCGTTAAGAACCTTTAGAATAGAGATAGTCTTTCTTTCAACGTCTTGAGTCTCAAATCCCATTATAGTAAAAACGGTTTACGGAAACCTTTTGCCAAATAATACCACATCAAGTCATTAGAAGTCAATAACAACATTGGAATGAGTTACCTATGAATATGGTAAGTTTATAATTTTCCAGAACGAAAGTATGTTGTTTCTGTGATGGTGTTACATTAATTAATTATTTAGAATTACTTATATATCTCAATTAACAAAGAGAATCAGACATTACTAGAACTATTCTGTATAAA
>CAYOHA010000185.1:0-5705 GCA_964403625.1 uncultured Dehalococcoidales bacterium
CCGGCGCACGCCCGCTTACGCACGAGGCTACAGCGGACACGAGGCTATGGCAGGCAAGAGGCTTCGGCGGGCGGGAGACTTTGGCAGGCGAGAACAATCTCCAACACCATGTCATTCTGAAGGAGCGTCCTGCTCGCCGTATACCTGTCCGCCGTCCCTCCGGGACTATGGCAGGCGGGAGACTTTGGCAGGCGAGAGCGACGAAGAATCTCAGGGAGGAGGGCTGTATTTAAAAGCCAAATAAATTACGCGTTTTACGGAAGGATCATCACTAAAGGAATGGATGAGAGTTATAATAGTAATCAGATTTTTAATATTAGATAAAATAAAGGTATTATGTATTGTTGATTCTTGACAATAGGTATATAATTTCTATACGAACAATTACTTGGTTTTGATCACTCTTTGATATTGCTTGAGTAAGTTATAGGGTGCGACTGTAAGGAGACTTGATGCCAGGAACAAAAAAAGCTAGCAAGAAAAACAATAACAACGAATCCCTTGAAGCGACTTTGTGGAAAGCAGCGGATAAACTACGGAAAAATATGGATGCTGCAGAGTATAAGCACGTTGTCCTGGGTTTGATATTCTTGAAGTATATTTCAGATGCATTCGATGTCCTTCATTCTAAATTAGTCGCTGGTGAAGGCGAATACGAAGGTGCCGACCCTGAATACCCGAATGAATACACCGCTGAAAAGGTCTTCTTCGTACCTCCGATTGCCCGATGGAAACCGATTTCTGATAACGCCCGTAAGACCGATATCCTTATGGGAAACGGTAAGCGTATAGATATCGGTGGGTATGTGGATGAAGCAATGGAAGCCATCGAACGTCAGAATACCATACTAAAATCCGTTCTTCCTAAGGTTTACGCCCGACAGAACCTGGACCGGGCTAGCCTGAGCGGTCTCATTGACCTTGTAGGTACGATTGCTCTGGGCACGGATGAAGCGAAAAGCAGGGATGTTCTCGGTCAGGTGTATGAGTATTTTCTGGGACAATTCGCTCTTGCCGAGGGTAAAAAGGGTGGACAATTCTACACTCCCCGAAGCGTGGTCAAGCTGTTAGTGGAGATGCTGGAGCCTTATGAAGGCAGAGTATTCGACCCCTGTTGCGGGTCCGGCGGCATGTTCGTTCAAAGTGAAAAATTTATCGCCGCTCACCGGGACCACTACAAAAAGAACGGTAACGGTAACAATATCAGCTTTAATCCCGCCGACCGGATTTCCATTTACGGCCAGGAGTCCAACCAGACCACCTGGCGTCTATGCAAGATGAACCTGGCTATCCGGGGAATCGATAGCTCAAACATCAGGTGGAATAACGAGGGTTCTTTTCTGAATGATTTACACAAAGACCTGAAGGCTGACTTCATCCTGGCGAATCCGCCGTTCAATGACTCCGACTGGTCGGGCGAACTACTAAAGGATGACGCCCGCTGGAAATTCGGCATACCGCCCGCCGGCAATGCCAACTATGCCTGGATTCAGCACTTCATCTATCATCTCTCGCCGCAGGGCATGGCCGGCTTTGTGCTAGCTAAGGGTTCTCTCACATCTAAAACCAGCGGTGAGGGCGAGATACGGAAGTCTATTATTGAAGCTGGACTGCTGGACTGTATCGTTAACCTGCCCGCCAAACTATTTCTCAATACACAAATCCCCGCCTGTCTCTGGTTCTTCTCCCGCCGGAAAGAAGGCCGGCTGGATAAAGTCCTGTTTATCGATGGCCGCAATCTGGGTTATCTCGTTAACCGCCGCACACGCAGCTTTACCGATGAAGACATTGATAAAATCGCTCGAACTTACCACAGCTGGCGTAACAAGACGGACAACTATCAGGATGTGCCGGGTTTCTGCAAATCCGTAACGCTGGATGAAATCAGGGCTAAGGACTACGTACTCACACCGGGACGTTACATCGGTTTGCCGGAAGACGAGGATGATTTTGATTTTACGGAGCGGTTTGGGAAGCTGAAAACGGAACTTGACGAGCAGATGAAAGAGGAAGCCCGCCTTAATGAGCTTATAAAGGAGAACCTGGCTAAACTTAATATCCAACAACGGTAAAAAAGCTGACATAGTAATATATGATGAGAAATAATAATATAGTAAACTGGTATCATTCACACCGGCTGGCAATACCTGCGCATATTGATATTGACATATTTAAGGATATATGCTATGTTATATCTAACATACCCGTCAGGCCTCTGCCGCAAGGCAAGCTCAACTATGACGGGTCTTTTATTTGGGGGGCAGAATGACGACAGATTATACCAAGCCCCCATTTACCTATACCCAGCAAGTCGCCCTATTACAATCACGCGGATTGTTGGTAAATAACACTAATGATGCTATCAAATTCCTTCAGCAAGTAAACTATTATCGTTTCAGTGCTTATTGTATCCCATTTCAGCATCCACGAGATAACTTTTCTCAGGGAACAACATTTGAAAAAATAGTCGAGCTATACTATTTGGACGAAGAACTCCGTAATGCTTTTCTGGCAATGTTATCCCCCGTTGAGATTTTTCTGCGGACTCGGATTGTATATGAATTGAGTCACGGTTGGGGAGCTTTCGCTCATTATGACTCTGCTAACTTTCGTGATGATTTCAAACACACTGACTGGATTAAATCGCTTAAGGAAGAAATAACACGTGGCAAGGAGACGTTCCTGGAGCATTATAAGGAAAAATACAAGGGTTTCCCACGTTTACCAATCTGGATGGCGTGCGAAATTATGAGCATGGGCAGCCTTTCCCTTTTATACGGGGGATTGTTGCCCGATTTACAACGAAGAATCTGTTCCGTACTGGAAATCCAGCAATTCGTTCTGATGAGCTGGATGCATCATATCACCTATATGAGGAATATCTGCGCTCATCACAACAGGCTCTGGAATCGCGAGTTGTCAATAAAGCCATTCATACCGCGTAAAGACAAGCGATGGCAAAGACTGGGTTTGGACCCTGCCCGTTTATTTACCAGCCTGGCATTAGCAGAATGGATTTGCCATAAAGCCGAACTGCCGCTTCATAGAGTAGAAGCGGTTTATGAAACTATGCGTAAAATAGCTACCATGGACACGCGATTTGCAACTATGATGGGCGTGCCGGCTGGCGGAACAATTGGTTTATGCTGGGAGACAAAGTAATGAGTGAGTGGAGAGAATGTAAGCTAGGAGATGTGGCAGATTTAATTAATGGCTTCGCCTTCAATTCCACGGATTTTTCAAACAGTGGAATGCCTGTTGTTAAGATTAAAAACATAGCGTCAGGTAAGCTTGTTTTTAATGATATTCAATATTATTCTCATGATATTAGCAGTAGGCTTAAGCAGTTCATTTTAAGAAATGGCGATATTCTTATCGCAATGACTGGTTCTCATGTACATCAACCATCTTCAATGGTAGGCAAAGTCACACGATATGACAAGCCATTTCCTGCATTACTGAATCAACGAGTAGGTAAGATTGTATCTAACGATCTTAATATATTATCTGAGGATTTTGTTTATTACTTCATGACACAAGAAAATATAACTATAGATTTAGCAACAAACGCGGGTGGTAGTGCTAACCAAGCTAATATTTCGTCTGAACAAATACGAAATTTACTCCTCTATCTTCCTCCCCTCCCCGAACAGCGCGCCATTGCCAGGGTGCTTTCCAGCCTTGATGATAAAATTGACCTTTTGTATCAGCAGAATAAAACGCTGGAGAAAATGGCAGAGGCACTCTGGCGGAAGATTTTTGTGGAGGAGGCAGACCCGGGGTGGGAAGAAACTCCATTCCCAGAATATTTTGATTTTCTTGAAGGTCCTGGAATTAGAAATTGGCAATATACACTTACTGGGACACCTTTTATTAATATTCGGCTTATAAATAATGGAGAGATAGATATCACAAAGGCAAACTTCGTTTCCAACGAAGATGCAAGAACTAAATATAGACACTTTCTATTGCAAGAAGATGATATTGTAGTATCAACTTCTGGAACACTCGGAAAAACAGCTATAGTTCGAAATTATCATTTACCTTTAATGTTGAATACAAGTGTTATAAGATTTCGTCCAAAAGATAAAAGAAATTATTCCTTTGTATACCAATACTTAAAATCCATTGAATTTCGAAACCATTTAGAGGAGGCTGCAACTGGGAGCGTTCAATCCAACTTTGGACCTATACACTTAAAGCAGATTAAATTTAGTAAACCTCCAGAAGAAATTCTACAAAGATACTCAGCTAAAGCTGATAATATCTATCATAAAATAAAGATAAATTACCTCCAAATCTATAATCTTTCCTGTATGCGTGACACCCTTCTCCCCAGGCTGATGTCCGGTGAAGTGAGGGTAAGATTATGACAGCAACTTACAACATATATTGTGATGAGAGTTGCCACGAGGGAAAAACTATTCAAGGAGTACGAAGAGTTCCCAAAAAGGCTGATGCCGCCTTATTAAAGCGGCACCGATACTCCTTCTACACATGGTAGATGAGCTAATATGATACTAGAGGACTTTACTCCGTTTGTCAATATCAATCTGGCGTAAGAGTATAAAAGGAAAAGGTAAAATGGCCACCTTTACCGAATCGGAAATCGAAGTCTTCTCCCTTGATGAGCTTAACAAGACGGGCTATGCCTACTGGCCGGGACCGTCTATTGCACCGGATGCGGAACCGGTCCAGCCTTTCCTGACGCGTGAGACCGTACGACCCTATTACATACCCGAAAAACGCTCTGGCTACAGCGATGTCGTTCTCAAGCATACTCTGGAACAGGCTGTAAACCGACTCAATTCGGCAATTCCCGTATCAGCACGCCAGGAAGCTCTTAAAATAGTCTTATCCGTGTACTCTCCTCAGCTTATCGATACCAACGAAGCGTTCCACAAGATGCTTACCGAGGGTGTGCCGGTCACAATCCAGAAAGACGGACAGGAGCGCGGTGAGCGGGTCTGGCTGGTTGACTTTCACAACCCGGAGAACAATCTATTCTTTGCCATCAACCAGTTCACCGTGGAAGAAAAAAACCAGAATAAGAGACCGGATATTATCCTTTTTATCAATGGTCTTCCCCTGGTGGTCATCGAATTGAAAAATCCCGCCGATGAGCAGGAAACTGTCCGCAAAGCTTATGACCAGATACAGACCTATAAAACTATCATTCCCTCCCTTTTTATTTATAATGCCTTCTGTGTCATCTCGGATGGTCTGGAAGCCAGGGCAGGCACCATCTCCTCCGCTTTCAGCCGCTTCCATGCCTGGAAAACAATCAATGGCAAGAGAGAGCCTTCCGATAAACTAAGCCAGCTGGAAGTACTCATCAAGGGGATGCTCAATAAATCCACACTACTGGACCTGATACGGAATTTTATCGTCTTTGAAAAAGATAAAAAGGTAGATACCAAAACCGGCCTGACACAAATCGAGAACGTGAAAAAGCTGGCGGCATATCACCAGTACCATGCGGTGAATAAAGCCGTAGAAAGTACCCGTCTTGCTGTAGCCGTAAAAGGAAACCGTAAAGCCGGTGTCGTCTGGCACACGCAGGGCTCCGGCAAGAGCCTTTCCATGGTCTTTTACGCAGGGAAATTGATACATACTCTGAATAACCCAACTATCGTCGTCATTACCGACCGCAATGACCTTGACCAGCAGTTGTTCGATACCTTTGCCGCATCGACAAGCTTGCT
>CAYOHA010000186.1:0-5681 GCA_964403625.1 uncultured Dehalococcoidales bacterium
ACTAGATAACAGAATCCAGCTATTACACTTTCAGTAGGTAGATATTCCATCGAGGAACTAATTGCCCATCCTATTTATAACTAACTTCGATAGGGTTGGAATAGTCACTCTCCAGACCATCTTCCTGGAAAGCTGTTACGGTAATCCGATAGGTCACTCCCGATTGCAAGTGTCCTATTGCAGTATTCGTATCTTCCCAAACCGCTTGGGAAGAAGCCAGCACTAAAGGACTAGTTTCCTTAATGTCTTGATAATAGACACGATATCCGGCTGCATCTGGTACGCTATCCCATTCGACTTGCACCGTAGATCCATCCTGGTGTGCTTTAACTCCCTTAGGAGGCGAGAAATCTTTTCTCTGCACGGTAACACTACCTTCGCTCCAGGCAAAGACCGGGAAGTTCTTTCCGTCAGTGATGACTCCGTAGATATAGTATTTCCCTGGGGCGACTCCCTTGGTACTCCAGGAATAGGTACTCTTCTGATTTTCCTCAGAAAGGTTCTTAACCATAGTGCTTCCCGGCCAAGCAGGAAGGTTACTCTTTTCTTGGGTGAGCGGAGATTCAGTATAGCAAAGTCGAATGAAAGCTGTATCATCAGGATCATCGGCTGACCAATTTATGGTTACATTCGTACCGGCTTCCACAATAATATCTTCCTTAGGAGAAGTGATAGTAAGAGTGGGCTTTTCGTTCATCCGATAGGTAGTAATTTTGTATTCAGCCCCACTCAAAGAGGGATCTGGAGTCACAGTCCATCGACCAGGTTTAGGGTTAGGAACGGCACACCATAGATCACCAGCAGTATCATTACGCTGCCAGATAACCTCATTAGAACCCTCACTGTATTCAATCCCCTCCGGAGTAGTAACTATAAATTTAGGCGGTACACCTTCAGATATCAGCTGCATATAAAATATAGTTACCGCCAGCCCCTCGGGTATCTCGAACACTTGCTCGGTTAAAGAGTTGGCTCGAACAGTGGAATATGATGCAGATAAGGTCTGGGGTTTCCCTAAAGAAGGAGTGCCCAAACCGGCATACCGGAGAGGAGCTCCGATTGAAGAAGCTAAAGACAATAGAGGTATTTCATCGGAAACTCCCCAGGCATATCCCTGAGGCGTACTGGTTAATTCCACTTCTTCAATGGCATCCCAGTTAGTAGCCACCGAAAATCCCGGGTCATCAAAGGAAAAGATCAAACAGACATCCAGACTCAGGTCAGCACAACCCAAGATCGGAACACAAACGGTATCACCAATCGATACTCCGGCAGCAATCAGGTCATTATCAATATAACCAACTGCTTGTCCAAAATGCAATCCTCCGATAATAGGTAAAGAATCCGGAACCTGTAAGGTTCCAGAAACACTCGCCTGAAATTCAAGATCAAAATCCAGCTTACCAGCAAGATCACCTACCAATATAGCAAAATCTCCCGGTGGATTTTTTACTTCACCCCAAACATAAAATCCTCTATTTAAATCAACGGTTAAACCTGCATTCCCAATTTCACCAAAGTCCTTATCTAAAATATAAGCCACCCCCTCTGCAGTCATCTTTCCACCGCAATCAAATGTTAAATCTATATCTCCCCCTAAAAGATTAAGGTCTCCGCCGGCTAATTTTAACCTCCCGTTGAACAAATCAAAAGAGGGTATGGGAATTTTAGGCCCGGCATAGAATCCGGCACCAGCTTTTAATACCAGAGGATCGGGATCGGGAGGGATATGTTCAAGACCACCATTAATACTGTCCAAAAAGACACCGCTATTTCCAATGGGAAGCCCTAGACTGTCAGCCTTGGCTGATATCCTATCTATAGTGCCATTCTGGATACCCAGTTCACCTCCCACATCAATGCCCACTCCCGGTGGCAGTTCAAAGGTAATACCTGCCCCCCAACAGTTTCCACATCCTAAATCAAGCTCAAGAAATACGTCTTTGATTCCAAAACCACTGATATTAAAATCTGGAAGTTCAATTCTCCCTCCGAAATCAAGGCCTGAAGGTGATACGCTTAAACCAACCTCCGCTGCTGGTAAAATTCCCCCCAGAGAAGCCACTCTTCCTGCCAAGGAAAGCCGGTTGTTATAAAGTTTCGGATCGCTTACCTCAAACCGTAATCCATAATACGAAAAACTAAAACTAGAGATAGAACCAGTTAATTCCCGATAGCATCCACCTACGTCAGACTCACTTGGTGCAATGATAAAACTTTCCCCATTATTAATGGTAGCAATTGCCGTATCAATAGTTTCATTACCAGTGATGAGATCTCCACTTCCAGTAATCACACCAGTAGATCCGTTTTGAACATTGACAGATTCGGTTACCCCGAGGAAACCATTGAGAATAACATTCCCAGAATAAGTAATCGAATTCCCATCCACAGCTTCACTGTCAGCAAATATTTTCAAGCAACCTGATGGGGGGCTTTCCTCTCTTTGGTCACTGCTCATTACATTGATACCGACCTCTTTATAGGCACTGTTTTGATTATTATCTGTCACGGTGAGCTTCACATCATATTGACCTACATCACTATAGGTATGAGTAGGATTCTGTTCCTGGGAAGACGCTCCGTCACCAAAAACCCAATGATAGCTTACTATCGTCGTTCCTGCCGGTCCAGCCCCGGCTCCCGTAAAGCTCACTTCTAAAGGAGGCCGGCCATAGGAGGGAGTCATAGTAATGAAAGCGGTTAGCTGCTGTACTTGATACAGGTTTGCCTGAATTGTAACTGTTTCTTGATAGCTAACCTCACAATTAGTTTGATAAGAGACAAAGCCATTCTTGGTTACCCGTATGGTGTGTGTTCCGGTAGGAATATTTTCGAATAACCTACTATAGATTTCACCTTCCACATTTGAAATAGTACCTTTATCCTCGTCATCAATAAATACTTTAGCGGATTGTTCGTTGGAAGTGACTTTGATCGTCCCGGTCATTGGAGTAAAGTTAGCTGTAATAGAACTAGTTCCACCCGGGGCTACGGTTACAACCGTCTTAAAGGGGTACCCCTCTACCGGCACATCGATTGTGCTGGAAAGACCATCAGGGAGATAGCCTGCTAAGAAAAGTTTGAGCGTACAGGTTCCTGGAGCAATTCCAGTTATAGTTAAAGGGGTTACTTCTTTTTCCACCCAGTCCACTCCGCCGTCGGAAGCGCTGGTCTGGTCTCCTTCGGCAAGGTAGACCATAGCACCCGATGGATTAGAAGTAACATTGATCGAGCCGGGGTTAGCGGATAATATCGAGGTAACCGCCAAAGGCGCTTCGGACGTATAATAGGCAGTAACCTCAATTTCTTTAGTATAGTCAGCATAATTTTGTTTCCACACTCTGATGGTATAGGTTCCGGCATTTACGGTACCCTCTAAAACACCGGCAGCATCTGTTGGTCCTTGTCCACAACCCTCCCCTAAACAGGGTGTAAAGGTTAAATAGGCGCCGGGAAGTGAGGTTCCCTGCTCGTCCTGTGCGGTGACTCTTACGGTACCGCGAGCCGGGGTTAAATCCAGATCGACCTCGGTGGTTTGATTAGAATTAACTTCCACCTTGCGGTAAGCATCTTGATAGTAATCCAGAACACACTTGACGGTATATTGACCTGCTGCAATATTGTTCAATATCAGCGGGACAGGGTTACTGAAAAGATCTGGACCTGGGGTTACCCCTTTCTCCATCCAGTCCACTCCAAATTCAGGTTCGCTGGTCTGATCTCCTTCGGCAAGGTAGATAGTAGCTCCTGACGGCGTTGAGGTAACCGAGAGAGTGCCGGGTTCCGATACAAAAATGGCATTGATTGTCCAGGTTCCACCAGGAACCAATTGATAAGTCTCCGACCAAGTTGCATAGTTCTCCAGGGTTAGAGTTAAAGTGTGTTCCCCTGGTGGAATGGGAGTTAATTCCACAGGGTCTGCCAGGGTCGTACCATACGAAGGCGTCACCCAACCCTGCTGTTCATCCCAGTAAAATGGATAAGAAGAAGATTCATCCACCGTTATGGTTGCCCCAGAAGGATCTGAGCTCACTACGATCGTCCCTGGAGTAGTATGTAAGGTTGGATTAATAGTGATCGTTTCCGTTGGACTTACGGTTACTGTCTCTTCGTAATCATTATAATCCTGCAGCTGAAGTTTTACCGTATATCCTCCGGGTAATAAATCAGGAATCTCCAGAAAACCTTCTTCCGGAGTGATATCGACGTATGATCCATCCACATAGACTTTCGCTCCGGTAGGAGTTGAACTCACCTCGATTTGACCAGATTGCAAAGAAGGAACCGCTCCTCCATAGGCCAGCCAGTTGATCTCTGCTTGGCCTACTGAAATATTAATGGTAACCTGTTCAGGGCTGCTGTTACTAGCTCCGGCAATAATCCCTGGTGTCGAACTGCAGCAGATAAAAGCTTGAGGGTTATCAAAAACGGGATCGAAGGTTACCGTAGCACCATGATTTAGTGTTTCTTTCTTCCCCTGGAAGCCATTCTCATCACCGGGAACCACCGCCATCCAGAAAGCTTCACCTCCAAATACGTTGCTACCCTGTGAATCTACCACCTGCAGGTCAAATCCATTTTCCGTAACATTACTTACACTACTAATATATGCTTCGGTCTTCACAGCGTTAGTAACCACTACGATGGTTTCACTTTCTCTTAGATTTATTGCGCTATCAAAAGTAATATGTGCATTACCTTGGGGATCTAAACTGACCTGCCCCCCAAGACAACGTTTTTCGGGATTGGGGACAAAGGCAATCCAGTGCACCAAGGCGCTGGAAATGGGATTCTCCTGGGGATCAGTTAGCACAATGGTAAAGTTAGTGGGTGTGATTTCAATGGGGCTGCTAACCACCACTCTATTTCCATCAACTACGGCTGAGGTTAGAACAACCGGTTGACCAGAAAAGGCAGCACGAAAAGAAATGCTATCGTTACCCCCAGCCTGGATAATGCCACACTGTACGAAACTCTGATCATCGATGGTAAGAACGGTGACTGTATCGGAATTCGTGCTGGTAGCTCCAGAGTCATCAGTAACGGTAAGCTTTACGGTATAAGTCCCTGAATCAGCAAAACTGTGCTCAACTTTTATTCCCTCACCCTCTTCACTGTCGTCTCCAAAGTTCCAACCGTAATTCTCAATTGGTCTAGGACCTTGGGAAGCGGAGGCATCAAAATAAACTACTTCTGATGCTCCTGCTTCATTGGAAGAAGTGGTGAAAGAAGCAGTCAGGAGCGGAATCGTGGTGTCGAGGCTCTGTGTTTCTTTAGCATTCTCACCATCCTGGTCGACTACAGTAAGAGTCACCTGGTAGGTTCCGGGAGTAGCGAACTTGTGATCTACTTGCTCTCCTGTTTCGGCAGCGCTCCCATCCCCGAAGTCCCATTCATAATCAGTAATCGTACTAGGACCATTGGAGGATGACCCATCGAAAGAAAATTTATTTTCTTCGCTGGGTCCAATAGAGGTATAGGTAAACTTAGCCACCAGAGTTTGATTTTCTTGAGTTTCTGGGTTATCTTGTCCTTCCTCGGTAGTGGTAGTGGTAGTAGTATCTCCTGCAGTCTCGCCAGCTGAGATATTTATCGAAAGCTGGTATTCCCCTTCTCCAGAGACGCGATTTATTTTTATATACCAGGTACCAGTAGAATCAGCTACATAATCTAAGTTT
>CAYOHA010000187.1:0-5658 GCA_964403625.1 uncultured Dehalococcoidales bacterium
GATTCCAAGTGACCCAACGCTCTATCTCCGGCATAGCAGGAAAATCGCCATAGAACGGCAGGGCATATTCGCCTTTCAGTACTCCCTGGCGGATCGCTTCACGTACCTCTGGCGACGGAGCCATGGCACCTCCGTCCGGCCATCCCTGTAGTGGCCAGGGTAGTTTCTTTCCATTGGCATCAACGAGTTGAATATTTTCATAGCTGGCGTCGCCGGCACCTCCGTACCAGGTGTGTTTATAACCGGTCCCCAGCATTAGCATTCCTGTCCTCTCCATCAGGGTAAGTTCGGCACCCGCTCTCCACATCATAGCTACACCGTCACCAGTCATTGTCCTAGACCTGAAGGTATTATAGCCGGCTAATTCAGTGTTCAGTAGGAATAAACTGTAGTTCCCGGCAGTAGATATCACAGCTGCTTTTGACTTGAAGACCATAAACTCGCCGGTACGGTTATTGAATCCGGTAGCTCCGACTACTTTAACGCCCTGGACACCGCCTTCGGTCAGGAGACTGGTGACCATAACACGGTCGTATATTTTAACGCCCAGACGCTTGCATTCCTTCTTCAATGCAGGCTTAAATGTAGTCCCCCAGACGCGTATCACAACTTCTGTGGAATGGTTGGGACTGTAGCGAGGAGAAAACATAAATTTGGTATCGTCATACCTTCCTTCGGCGCCAACATATTCGTCATTAGCATCTCTAATTTTCCCGCCCATCTGTTCCATCTCGAGAAGTGTATCGTAGTCTTCCCGGCACTGAATCTGGTTGCCGATACCGTTGCTGTACGGACGGCTGGTCATCCGCTCAGCCCACTCATCAGGATCAACCTTGGAATGGGGGTTGGCGGGAACATTACACCAGTGGTCACAGCCGGGGCCTCCAGCCCCGCTCCTGACGGTGTCGCCCTTTTCAACCAGGACGACTCGTACCCCTTTCCTGGCGGCGCTGATAGCTGCCCAGCATCCAGCAATACCACCACCGATAATCAGGACATCGGTATCGATTTCCTGCTCTTTATCGTAGGTTATAGGGTATGGCCAAGTGGGGGGTGCACCTTCTTTCTTCAGGAAGTCATGCCATTTAGTCATCTATTTACCTCCTTTTAGTTTTTTGTATCAGACCTAATCTGATAATCGATAATTTAACTAATTATTCAACTCTTGTCAAAATCCCTCGATTTTTATATTGATGTTAACGGGTTACCATTATTTGATCACTAAAGGAAAAGTCATCTCTTGAGTGATTTATGTGTTACATTATTGAAGTACCGATTGTGTGATTTTTCCAGAATTACGAATTATTGACTTTTATTTATATCAAGCTCTATAATGATTTCGGCAATGCGTAAGACTACTTCCTAAGGTTTACCATAGTTGATTAATACCTTGAGTCCGATATTCACGAAGATATCTGTTTATCTTCTAAGCTGAAGTAAGGGTAGGAACTAATAGCCGGAATGATTTAACTAGTTAATACGTCGCTGCGTATCTGGGAATAATCAAAACTATTTTTCTTAAGATCGGCTCTTCAATTATGAATTTTGACAAAACAAAAGCTCAGGCGATATCGGAATGGGAAGCCATTAATACCAGCCAAAAACCCCGTATTTTGATCGGCAATTCAACGTGCAGTCAGAAGGCTAATGCCCCCGCCGTAATTGAGGCTGTTAAGTCTGCATTAACCACGAACAATATTGAGGCTACTATCACTCAGGTGGGCTGTATCGGGCTTTGTTATGCCGAGCCTATTGTGAACATTATCAAGCCAAACCGTCCTGGCATCAGCTATGGCAATGTTACCCCGGAAATTGTACCTCAGCTTATCGAAGATTATCTCGTCAAAAATAACCCTCACTCTGACCTTGCTCTAGGAACTATTGGCGATGACAGTATTAATGGTATTCCCAAGCTTTTTGAGCTACCGATGTTCAAATCTCAGATGCGAATACTTCTACAGCGTTGCGGAATTATCGACCCGGAGGATATCAACCAGTATATAGCTAACAACGGTTATAGCGGACTAATCAAAGCGTTGGGTATGACACCTGAAGGGGTGATTGAACAGGTAAAGAAGTCAGGTTTGCGAGGTCGTGGTGGTGCTGGCTTTCCTACCGGGTTGAAGTGGGAATCATGTCGTGGTGCCCCAGGTGAGCCGAAGTACTTTATCTGTAACGCAGCTGAAGGTGACCGTGGAAGCTTTGTCGACCGCACCCTGCTGGAGGGGGATCCCCATTCTGTCCTAGAGGGGATGCTCATTGGTGCTTACGCTATCGGGGCTAACGAGGGTTATATCTATATCCACTCCGAATCAACAATCGGCGTCAGACGGCTAGAGATTGCCCTGAAGCAAGCCACCGAGAAGGGTCTGCTAGGTGATAATATACTGGGTTCTGGTTTTAGTTTCCATATCAAAATCTGGCGTGGTGAAGCGGCTTATATCTGCGGTGAGGAAACTGCCTTAATTAGCTCCATTGATGGAGAGGAGCAGGGGATACCAAGAATTCGCCCCCCTTATCCAGCCCAGAAAGGTTTATGGTCAAAGCCTACTTGTGTTAATAATGTAGAAACTCTGGCTAATGTCCCTCATATTATAGAAAAAACCGGCGATTGGTATGCTGGAATAGGCACCGAGAGAAGCAAGGGCACCAAGCTTATCAGCCTTAGTGGAGATATTGTCCGTACGGGAGTAGTTGAGGTTCCCTTTGGTATGACGTTGCGGAAGCTCATTGAAGACATTGGAGGCGGCGTACCAGACGGGCGTAAGCTTAAGGTAATTCAGCCAGCTGGCGTTATGTTAGGTCTCATTCCAGCGAGCTTTATTGACCAACCTGTTGACTATGATGCTCTTACCAAAATAGGTAGCGGTCTTGGCAGTGGCGGCTTAATAGTCATCGACGATTCAGCTTGCATAGTTGATGTCGCTCATTCATTAATATCCTTTTCCTGTAACGAAATGTGTGGAAAATGCTCAATAGGTCGGTTAAGCACGAAGCAAATGCTAGTTATTTATGGAAATATCATCAATGGAAAAGGACGTCCTCAGGATATTGATTTGCTGACTGAGTTGACTGAGTCAGTGAGTCCTGGTACTTTATGTCCGCTCTGCGGAGGCGTTCCAAGCCCGACCAGGAGTATACTCCAGCACTTCCGTAATGAACTCGAGGCTCATATTAAAGAGCACCGGTGCCCGGCTAATGTTTGTAAGTTGAATGAAGAATCCAAGTCTTAGTAGTAGGAGAGATTTTCTTGGATGATATTGTCAGATTAACCATCGATGGCGAAAAGGTTGAAGCAAGGAAAGGAATGACGGTACTAAAGGCAGCCGAAGAGGCTGGCCTTTTCATTCCTACCCTCTGCTCTGATGCTGACCTGGAGCCATTTGGGGCTTGCCGCCTTTGTGTTGTGGAAATCGAAGGGACACGCGGTTTGCTCACATCCTGTACAACACCAGTTGCTGAAGGAATGGTTGTACACACTGACACACCAGCAGTCAAGAGGGTACGCCGTCTCGCTGTAGAGTTACTTAGGACTGATCACCCTACTGACTGTAATGCCTGTCCTAAGAATTTACAGTGTGATTTACAGATGATGGAAGCTCTCCTTGACATTAACGAGGTGCGTTTTCACACCTTAACCAAGGACCTATCTGTTGATAAAAGTAACCCCTTCTTTAATCTTGACCGCAATTATTGTATTCTTTGTGGCAAGTGCGTTCGTTCATGTGATGAGATCCGTGGCGTCAAAGCCTACACCTTCGCTTCTCGTGGCTACGATAGGCATGTCGCTACTTTAAATGATGGCTTACTGATAGACTCAAATTGCGAGTCTTGCGGGGAGTGCGTTGACCATTGCCCGGTTTATGCTCTAATTCCTAAAGAGACCAGAAAACCAACTAAAGAGGTAGAAACTATTTGCCCCTACTGTGGAGTAGGCTGCGGGATTTCTCTGGGTGTACGTCAAGGTGAGGTAGTCCAGAGCCACGGCAGAAAAGAAGGTACTGTCAACCAAGGCAGCCTTTGTGTTAAGGGCCGGTTTGGTATTACTGAATTCGTCCACAGTTTTGATCGGCTGAAAAGCCCGATGGTGAAAAAAGATGGGGAAATGGTTAGCGTAGAGTGGGATGAGGCGTTGGATGTGGTTGCCAAGAAGTTCGGCGAATACAAAAGTAACGAGGTAGCAGTAATTGCCTCGGTCAAGTGTACCAACGAAGATACCTATGTTGCTCAGAAATTCGCCAGAGTGGCGCTGGGTACTAATAATATCGATAACCAAGCCCGCTTGTACTCGTCACCCAGCATGGCCGGTCTGGCTCGTGCCTTTGGTATTGGCGCTACGACCAACTCAACTGAAGAGCTTAGCGATGCAGCCTGTGTTCTGGCTATTGGCGTTGATATAACAGTAACCCACCCTATAATTGGACTTAAAGTCAAGAATGCAGTGCGCAAAGGGGCAAAGCTTATCGTGGTTAATCCACGTGAGATTGATTTGGTTCGCTTTGCGGATATGTGGCTGCAAATTAAGCTAGGGACAGATGTTGCTTTACTCATGGGTATGATGCGAGTCATCGTTGATGAAGGACTTCTCAATTCGGCCTTCATCAAGGAACGCTGTGAGAACTTTGATGCTTTGAAGGAATCGCTCAAGGCTTTTCCGTTGGATGTTGTGGAGCAGATTACCGGGGTGCCTGCTGAGAAAATAACTGAAGCTGCGAGGATGTATGCCACCAGCGACCCTGCTGCCATCGTCTACGGATCGGAGTTTGTCCAGAGTTCGAACGGCACCGATAGCATAAGCGCTGTCGCTAACCTGACTATGCTCACTGGGAATATCGGTAAACCTTCTTCAGGCGTAAATGCTCTCGTATCTCAGAATAACGGGCAGGGTGCCTGCGATATGGGGGCTGTGCCTGACTTTTACCCAGGCTACCAGTCTCTAGGTGACCCCTCCGTGAAGAGCAAGTTTGAAGCTGCCTGGGGATGCAGTCTGGATTCATCCAAGGGATTTTCTCTCACTGAGATTTTTGATGCTGCTAGTAAGAAGCAGATAAAGGCAGTTTATATTATTGGGACAAACCCGGTGCTAGGTGGACTTGATGCTGATCATATTAAAGAGTCATTAACGACGCTGGAATTCCTGGTAGTTCAGGATATTTTCCTTACCGAAACAGCCCAATTGGCCGATGTTGTCCTGCCAGCCGTAAGCTTTGCTGAGAAGGATGGTACCTTTACCAATACCGAGCGGAGAGTTCAGCGGATACGGAGAGCCATCGACCCTGTTGGCGACTCCAAGCCTGATTGGTGGATTACCTGTCAGCTCGGTCAAAGAATGGGGAGAAAGGTTTTTGAATTCGATGACCCCTCTAAAATTATGGAGGAGATTGCCAGTCTTGTTCCAATCTACGGTGGCATCTCTTACCAGCGACTGGAAACCGGAAGCGTTCAGTGGCCCTGCCCTGATAAAGAAAGCGAAGGTACGCCAGTCCTGCATAACGGGACTTTTACCAGAGGTACAGGGCAGTTTCTCCCTCTGCAATATAAACCATCTGAGGAATTAACTGATGCTAATTATCCACTGATGCTTACTCTGGGGCGAAGCCTGTATTTCACGCAGACTGGTACGATAGGCAGAAAAGTAAGCGGCCTTAGCAAACTCCG
>CAYOHA010000188.1:0-5648 GCA_964403625.1 uncultured Dehalococcoidales bacterium
ACCCTTCTTATTCCTTTTATTTAGCTATATGAAAATTAGTTTCGCGGATAACTCCCATTAACAAAGCCAATCGAAAAACTATCATGCTGGAGTTCTGCACGTAGAGAAGGACGACCTGCCCGCCGTACAAGACTATGGCAGGCGGGAGCATCTCAAGGTGGGAGCACTACATTCGAGAGCTAGATTTTTTACATTTCACCTGAGACTTAGGGTTTTATTGACAGAATATCAAATATAATTTTATTATTAGTTTTAGGAAAATATTTAATATAACGTAATAAAAAAGTGGGTGTGGTGAAAAATGATGTATATTAAAATCTATCGGGTACTGGTATTTGTATTACTTTTTTGCCTACTATTGGTTACTGTACCGGTAACTCCAGCCCGGGCTCTAACCGGTACGATAGCTATCTCTCCAACTATTGGCCCAGTAGGCACATTAGTAACCGTTACTGCCTCAGGATTTACAGCTAATAAAATTTATACCATCTATTTTGCTGGAGTCGGTATTACCACCGGCAACACTGGGACCACTGGCAACTTTACTGCATACTTAACCGTTCCAGTATATCCCAGAGGGGCATATGACATTACTATAACGACAACGGCCCCTGACAACAGTAATACCGTCTATTTCACCGTCACACCTGTGATTTCTCTGTCTGCCCTATCTGGTTATACCGGCGATAAAATCACCGTTACCGGTACTGGTTTCAGAGCCAGCTCAACGGTGACTCTCTACTTTGACACTACTGCTGTGACTACAACATCTACCACATCCTCCGGTACTTTCACTAATATCACCCTTACTATTCCGAACAGTACCGCGGGGAGTCACCTGGTGAAAGGGACCGATACCAGTGGTGATTCGCTAAGTATTAGTTTTCTTATTCTGCCCAAGGTGACAGTTAATCCTGTCTCAGGGATAGCGGGAAGTCAGGTTGATCTCAGTGGGACCGGTTTTCGTGCTAGCTCGAGTGTGGCTATCTACTTTGATGATGAATCAGTAAAAACGGCCCAAACTAATAGTACAGGTACTTTTTCCAGTGTTAGCTTTAATGTACCTGAAAGCTACCAGGGTAGCCATACTATTAAGGCGCAGGATGCTGGTGGTAACATGGCCTCCGCCAGCTTCTCCGTTTCACCGACAGTGTCTATCTCTTCAACGTCAGGGACACCAAATAGTAAAGTAACCATTAGTGGGAAAGGATTTAACGCCAGCAGTGTTATTACTATCAGCATTGATGATGTCAGTATCGCTAACACTTCTAGCAGCAATAATGGTAGTTTCAGTACTGAAATTACCATCCCAACGTTCTCCGGAGGTACTCATCAGATTAAAACCAGTGACGGTACCAATATCGATACTAAAAGCTATACTATTTTATCTGTTATTAATATCGAACCGACCAGTGGTTTCGTTGGCTCTGAGATAAAACTCAGCGGCATCGGTTTCAAGGCTAGTCAGTCGGTAACTATCACCTTTAATGAAAAGACGGTTGAAACAACTGCTACTGACAATTATGGCAGGTTCGAAATTAGCTTTGATGTACCAGCTTATGCCGGTGGTATCTATAAGATAACTGCCAACGATGGTACTAATGTAAAGGAAGCCTCTTATACTATTACGACCGCCGTAAATATCAGCCAGACTACAGGTTATGTTGGCATGGGTATTAGTGTTACGGGTGTCGGGTTTATTGTCGGAAAAACAGTAACTATTAAATACGACGGTAATCAGGTAGCAACCGCTACCGTCGATGCTAACGCTAGTTTCTCTACCAGTTTCACTATCCCGGTCAGTAAAAAAGGAGACCATGTAATCAATGCCACTGATGGCACTAATAATCTGCAGAAAACATTTACTATGGAATCAACACCACCGGCAATACCAGTGCCATTAAAACCGGAGATGAATATTAAAGCTAAGTCACAGACGTATTTTGATTGGGAAGATGTTACTGACCCCAGCGGTGTGACCTATACTCTCCAGATTGCCACCAGCGCGAGCTTCTCCCAGGCTACCATAATACTCGAGAAGACAGGGCTTGATCAATCGGAATATACCCTTACTAAAGAGGAAAGGCTGAAGACAGTTAAAAAGGATTCCCCTTATTACTGGCATGTCAAAGCTGTTGATGGTGCTTCTAATGAAAGCCGCTGGTCAGGCGCAGGGTCATTCTACGTTGGCATTTATATATCTCAGACGGTTATCTATATCTTAATCGGGGTTGGTGCCCTGCTGTTTGCCGTTTTTGCCTTCTGGTTGGGTAGAAGGACTGCCTACAGATATGAATAAAATGGTCTAGGTACTGGCGCTGAGCATACGGATGGTTTTTGTTCTGGCTCTGGAAACATCCAGTTTATCAACCTTCTCTATTGCTGCCTGTAGGTCTCCCTCCTTGGCTGAATAGGTAGTCATTACCACCGGCACAAACTCCTTTGAAGCCGATTCCTTTTGAATGACTGCAGCTATATTGATATTGTATTTCCAGAATATATCGGTTATCTGGGCAAGCACTCCCGGCTGGTCAAGCACACTGAATCTCAGGTAGTAGCGTCTCTCAACGTCTTCGGCAGGTCCCAGGGCAAGCGTTTTCGCCGAACCTGGCATCGGCAGTGTCCTTTTTTCGGCAATATCAAGCAGGTCCTTAATGACTGCGTCTGCCGTTGGATACGTACCCGCCCCTGGTGCAACTATTCCGGTCACCACCCCGTATTCATCCTCAAGTTCGGTACCATTGTAAGCTCCCTGGAGTGAACCAAGCAGCGATACCTGTGGGACCAGTGCCGGATGAACGGCAACATTGAAGACACCTTCCTTTTGCTCAATTACTCCGACCAGCTTGACCGAATAGCCCAGCTCATCCGCATATTGAATATCCTGTAGAGTGACGCCTCTGATCCCTTCAACAGGAAAAGGGCCAACACTGTGGTAGGAATTACTGATAAGGCTCAGTAGGATACGGATTTTATTTTCAGTATCCTTTCCGTCAATATCGTCGGACGGATCAGCCTCGGCATAGCCTCTTTCCTGGGCACCTTTGAGTGCCTCTTCAAATCCTTTCCCTTCCCCTGACATTGTAGATAGTATATAGTTACAGGTGCCGTTCAGTATGGCGTAAATCCTGTTGAATTTCTTGGCGCCGATACCCGCCAGCCCCAGTTCATGTATTAGTGAATGACCGCCAACAAAGCTGGCTCTAAAACCGATATTACGCTTTGATGATAGTACCTGCTTGAAAATGCTCTCCCCTTCTTTAGCCAGCAACTTCTTGTTGGCCGTTACCACATCCTTACCCTGCTTGAGGGCTTCAGTCAGGATGGTTTTAGCTGGCTCGATACCTCCGATCAACTCAACGATGATATCGGTTTCAGGGTCATTGACGGCCTGGCGCCAGTCCCTTGAGAGATAACTTGTTGGAAGCTCAATATTCCGCTTTCTCTCCAGGTCTATATCCACCACTCTGGTAAGCTCAAGACCGGCGATTCCCTTTTTATAGAGAAGCTCCACCACTCCGGTACCAATATTCCCCCAGCCAATAACCGCTACCTTCTTTATCTCTGCCATAGTACGTACTCCTTAAAAAATCCGTCTTTAGATAGCTCATATTATAGTGTAGGCAGAGGGAGTGTCAAACAGGTCTTCCCCTCCCCACTCTTGGCTCATACTGGTTGGCGGCTTCAACCAGGAGCGCCAGGCTCATCAGGAAATCATCGTGCCCCTGGGAAGGGTCAACATAGAAATTAATCGTCTGGCTGGGACGGTAATGGCTCCTGGCTTTCTCCACTTCAAACCAGAACTCCTGATATTCAGCCGAGCCATCACTGACATACATCTTTAGTCTGCCCGAATTTACCGCTGCCAGCAGGTTAAAACCAAGCTCCGACTTTGACTGCTGGGTGAAAGTGAAGGGAATGACTAGTGAACCAAGTGCCTGCCTTAGAAAGGAACTCACCGGCTGGCCAACACCGGTAGCATCAACTACCACCCGGCGGCAGCGCCAGACATTTTTTAGGATATCTACTAGTTGTGGGTAGAGCTCGGTATGTTTCCTGCCTGTCCACCAGTAGTGCTCGATGATTTTGATGCCCAGCTGCCTCTGGACATTTTTACACATTGAAAAATCAAGCTCACCGATGGTAACCACTGTGGAATCCTGGCGTGGCTTTATGGCTCTCAATTGGGCTCCTTCCTCCTCCTCATTCTCGCCAGCAAGGTCAATTCCAGCGACATAGACTTTTTCACTCTCGGGCTTGTTTTTTCTACCGTGCTCTCCCTGAAGCTGAACCCTTTGCTGAGACGAGAGGAATCCCCCGCCACCACGGATAGGCAGGAGGCAATACTGGGTTAAAAAGAGAGGGTGGTTTTCCCCGAGACGTTCCTTCTCTCCTTCAACATAAGCCAGATAGTCGGGATTGTATTTCGCCACTTCCTGCCAGTCATAGCGAAAACAGCGCTTTATGCCGTCCTTTCTCTCTAGTTCGTAGCCGGTCTGCTTTATTTCCTCCAAGAGAGTGGAGTCATCCCAGGTTGTACCGTAGTGGACTGTGGTAACATTGGTTGTTGCCCCCATAGGCTTGAATTCTTTGGTATACTTTTCCTTGCTGACATCCTGCGATTCGTCTATCTCAAGGAGAATATGGGCGGTGTGCCCCACCACATTGGCAGACTCATCAGCAGAAAGAAAAAAGGCTCGGGCATTACCCAGCCGGATAATATATCCCTGTTCAGTAGTCCAGATGCCGCTAAAACCAGCATCGTTAAGCCTGTCCTTCAGCCGTTCCATCGAGATGACTGTCTGTGGCTTGAAGGTGGGGGAACATTTGATAAGGTTCTGCGGTTCCGCCATAAAAAGGGTCAGTAACAGAAGTTCAAGTTGGGCTGATAGCTCGTTCTTACCTCCCTGCCGGGCTATTTCAATACAGAAAGTCAACCCCTTCCGCCTAAAAACGCTGTCCAGGATTGCCCGAGCCACCTCACACTGATAAGGTCGAAGCTTATCTATGTTTATTTACCTCACCCTCTTAATCCCCAAGGTTGTCCGAAAATGTCATTCTGGAGGAGTCCCGATGAATCGGGACGACGAAGAATCTCAGGGAGGGGCAATAAAAACCCCGCCCGCCCCTGAGATCCTTCGCTTCGCTTCAGGATGACACATCGCGGTTTTTAGACATACTCATTAAGGGGGATTTTCCCAGCCACTATTTTTTAAGCGTCGTCCCGATGCCAATACCAAGGGGAAGAGCAATATCTTTTAGAACGGTCCCTATCGCTTCCTTTAGTCCCTTCTTGTCTTCTTTGCTAATGTTGTACTTGGTTCTGACCAGCCTAGCCAGTGCATTGATCGCCTGCATAATGAGTTTAATATTCTCCGGATCACGTTCAAGGACAGATTTTATCTTTATCCTTAATAGTGCAATCTCGTCGTCAATGCCTTCAACGTTAGTCGCCAGCTCGAAGTCCAGCTGCTCTGCCTCATCGAGTACTTTCGAGTAGAATCCATGTTTCCTGGCGTTCTGATTACCCTTTGGAGCCCCTCTTTTTCCCTTCAATCTCTCTTCCCCATTTCTTCTTTATTTGTTAACACTACCGGTATATACCGTCATATTAGCACAATTGTTCTACTATCGCTAGTTTATTTTGT
>CAYOHA010000189.1:0-5580 GCA_964403625.1 uncultured Dehalococcoidales bacterium
AAAACAGCAATTAATCAATGGTATCACATTGATACTAATAATATGCAGTTCTCTCCTGATACCTAACGAGCTAGCTTTAGCGGATGGTAATAGCATGAGCATATCCCCAGCAATGAAGACAGTAAATGCGGGGGAAAGTTTTGATATTGTTGTAACCTTAAATACTGATACTTCCTCAAGAGGAGGACAATGTTCCTTAAACTTCAATGCGTCTTTGGTGCAGTGTAATAGTGTTACTGAAGGAAGCTTCTATAGCGACTGGGCTCAATCCCACAGTGGTTCCACTTTAGTGTTTCCTCAGCCAGTAATACATAATGATACCGGACAGGTTACTGATATTGGTATCGCTATTATGGGGGGAGGAACTGGGGGACCTTCGGGCAGTGGTGAGTTCTGCATCTATCACATGACAGCAAAGACTGGAGTTAATGGGACTTCAGTCATTACCTTGTCCAACGTGGTACTAACGGATCAGAGTGGAAGCACACTGCACAATCTAACTGTGAATAATGGTCAGATACTCGTTAGCCCATCTACGCAGACAATAACACCACCGGAGACTCAGACAACTACATCCCCACCTAACCAGGCGACAACATCCTCGTCCATACAGACAACAACGCCAACAGGAGACTCATCTCAAAGCATGCTTCCACCAGAACAATCAAGTATCAAACAAACTTCGATTGACCTGTCACATATAGTAGATTCTGGGGGTGTTTTAAAAACAAATGTTCAGCAACAAGACATAAGGTACGACGAGAATGGCTGGACGGTGAAGCTGGAGATCATCGGTGCTACCAGAGCATTGACAAAAGATGGTAATCCTTTACAAGGCATAATTATACAACCAAATGAAATGCCGCCGTCGTTGCTACCCGGTGAAAGTATCATTGGATCCGCTATCGATTTCGGACCAACCGGAGCTACATTCAGCCCTCCGATAAGCGTCACCTTCGAATATGACCCCAGTTTACTCCCTAAGGGTACCAATGAGACCGAACTAAGCCTGGCATATTTTGACACCGAGACACAAAAATGGGTCAAATGTGATTATACTATTGATCAGATAGGTCATCGTATTACCGGCTATATTAGTCATTTCTCCACTTTTGCGATACTGACTAAGGGCTCAAGCGGCATTGGCTGGAGCCTTACTACAGCCATTATACTATCAGAGTTAGCACTTGCAACTGCTATTATATTTTTTATAGTTCGTAGAAGACGCGCCCCAGTTCGAGTGGCCGTTTCCTCACAGACGATGAGTGCGACCGCCCTTGGCATAGAGGAGAGGAGAGAGGTTACTAGGGATTCTCAAGTTGACCAATTACCCCAAAAAGTAAGCCGAGGAAATGCTCCTCTTAAAACTCGAATGGAGGTCACAGGCGGTAAAATTCTGTTTCTTAGGGAAGATGGTTCATCAGACATCGAAATAGTTAATAGTTCCAGCAGTCATTTAGTCATTTCTGTAGAATATAACGCTGATTTACATCCAGAAGGCATTACTAAAATTACTATTGTTGATACTAAATCAGAATCGAGAGAACCGGAGTCAAAAGATAAATAAGATGACTATTATCGGTCGCAATAAGGCCTGATATTTTTGTTTCTATCACTTACATGCATAAGCTACTCTACATCAGGAAAACCGGCTTGATATCGCTATGCAGGAGAAAGGAGGTGTGATGATGACAACAGGGACACAGAGAAAGAGTGGACTACTGCCTATGGTTTGGCAATCGATTTTAATCATTATAATTTGTTCACTAATAAGCTGGGCATTGGTATGGATATTAACGGCACCTAAATCTAGTTACCTAGCTGATATAAGTAGAATTGATACCACTCTGGGGCATATGCAGGATATGGAAACCGGCTTAAACAATCTTGCCAATAGTCAAAGTACTAGACTTGATAATATTGACAGTAAAGCAGATAAGATACAGAATGACTTAACAGGGCTGAAAACACAAACCGAGAGTGATATATCAAAGCTGAAGACGCAAACTGACAGTCTCACAGCACAGTCAACTCAGCTAAGCACCCAGCTTTCTTCAACCAGTAAAAAAGCTGATGATACGGCAAAGACAGTCGATACTCTCAAAACCAAAGTCGACAGCATTATCAGCGGTCTCCAAATAACTCCTCAAGTATCGGGAAACACTATTAGCCTCTCTATTAAAAGCGATAGTATTCAGCAAATAGCTTTCAGGATTGAATTTCGTCCAACCTACGATATGGTCAGGTCCGAAACCTCCCTAGAAGCAGCGCTCAAGGCTTTATATACCACGCCTCCGATAACAGTAATCGCGGGTACAATAGCTGTGAGAGGTGATTACGTTCTTTATTGGAGCGGAAATTATTACCACGTGGCAAGAATAGTATTCATAACACCGAGGACACAATTATCAGCGGGTACTCAGACTAAGAATATTACATGTTCTGTGACAAGTGGCTACGAGATTTTGATTACTCCAGAATACCCGACCGGGGCAACTACCGGGTCATGGTAGCTTTCACATAACCTAACTAATAATATCTAAGGAGGATTTTGATTGAATCTAAAATTTACTGAAAGTAAAACTACCAAAATGTACCTCGTGAGTGTAGTAATGTTATGTCTATCGCTTATCTTGGCATCATGTGCTACATCTCCAACACAGCCTTCATCAAGTATAACTGTTTCTCCGACCAGCCGGGATGTAAAGGCAGGTGATGTATTTACTTTTAATGTCCTGATAGATACTGAAATAGCCTCGCGTGGAGCACAATGTACACTAACCTTTGACCCGACTTTAGTGAAATGCGACAGAATTACTGAAGGTAATTTCTATAAAGATTGGGCAGAAGCAAATAGTTGTTCCACTATTCTTATACCCGAGCCTGTAATAGATAACGTGAATGGAAAAGTCTCGAACATTGGCATCGCTATAATGGGTACGAAAAAGGGTGGCGTAAAAGGAAGTGGGGTGTTATTAACTTATCATTTCAGCGCTATTGCCAATGGGGTAGTAGCACCTATTCTTTCCAATATGCTTATATCTGATGAATCTGGTAATACGTCACATTTACCATAATTAATACAGGAATTAGTACAGGGCAGGATAAAGTAGGATAGAAGGGAAGATGCGTAGAAACTGGATAATCAAAAACCGGCTTAGTGTACTTCTACTGGCAGTAACGATTTTCAGTCCTTTTGTGTTCTTTATATCATCAACAAACACTGCCGCTGCCCAAAATGGCGGGATATCCTCAAATAACTATAAGCTCATACATTATACTGTTGACAGTAATGCCGATACAGAGACAGATTATCTGGTACTTTTATCACCCACTATAACACTACTTTGGGGTCCATATCTTACTGGAACGACAGCCAACAGTATAGTTATTAATGTAAAAACCAGCGAATTAACAGATGACAACATCGAGTACGCAACCGAGGCTTACTATTCTGCCAATAATACCTATGAATGGACTGCAACCGATGGCATTTCTGACACTATCCATCACATCCCACTCACAGGACTTGAGTCGAACACTATTTACCATTACCGGCTAAATTACAGTGGAATAGTGACCGATGATTATCACTTCCGTACCTTTCCTGCTTCAGGTACATTTACCTTTATCGTGTACAGCGATACTCAGGACCAGCTACCTCAATTCAGCCAGTATGAGAGGTATAAACTGGTCGCCGACGCCGTCGCCGCCGAGCCAGACATTGCCTTCGTCCTTCACTGCGGGGACCTGGTCAACAACGGCGATAACGTCACCGATTGGGACCGCTACTTCGATGTCAGTCGACAGTTGTTAGCGAGTACGACAGTCTATTCAGCACTGGGCAACCATGACAATAAAACGAATAGCGGACTGTACTATAGCATATTCGGATTATCGCCAGATTATTCATTCGATTGTGGAGACTCACATTTCACAATACTCGATAGTTTAAATACCAGCGATGCCCAGACTACTTGGTTGAATAGCGACCTTGATTCTGTCAAGCCTTGGAAATTCGTGGCATTTCACTACCCTATGTATACCTCGGACCCTAACCATTTCGGTGGTTGGACGAATCTCCAAACCGAATGGGGGGAGATATTCCGTACCCATGGCGTGGAGGCTGTCTGGAATGGACATATCCACGTCTATGAACACTACCTAGAAAACGGCATCCATTATATTGTCATGGGAACTGGTGGTGGTCCGTTGGGTCTACTCAGCCCAGAAAAGTACGAAGGCTACCAGAATAGTCTCGAACACAGTCTAGCTTATACCAAGGTTACCATAAGCCCTATCGATAACAGCGCCATAGTACAAATAATACGTGTTGCAGATGTCTCCCTTAATGGCACTCAGGTAGTAACAGTATATCCGCCAGGGACTGTCTATGATACTTTTACGATAACTTTGCCAGGAACACAACCGCAATGGGACCTAAACGACGACCATATCTGTGATATCGGGGATATAGTTAAAATCGGAATTAAGTGGGGCCTGACGGGTACGCCTGGCTGGATTCTAGAGGACGCTAATAATGACGGTAGTATCGACATAGGCGATGTCGTCTTCATCGGTCTGTTTTGGGATGACAGCTGGTAGTAATTCAGTATGACAAGGAAAACCATAACATAGTGATTGAAAAAGTGACAAGCGTAAAATGGAACAACAATATAAGCATACTAAAGTTGGTAGAAATACTTAAGTGGAAACGAAAGGAGTAATGAATGTTTAGAAAGATGTTGTCACCTATCTTGTATATCATGGCTGTCCTATCAATTCTCATAACTCCGTTGTGCGTGGGGTCTCCAGCCTTGGCTGCTGGCGCGACCACATCTATTCGCATTATCAAATATGCCGAGGATGGAGTCACTGTATTAGCTGATAAATCAGTAACCTATGAGTGGATGGAGAAAATGCTACCGGTGCATGGTGATGGCAAGACACATTATTATCACCAGGGCCCCATCTTTGAAGGGGATCTATGGGACCCGACGGAGACAATCAACCTGAAGGATAAGGGAGCAGTAAAGGGCACAGCTCTAAAGGACTTATGCGACCTAGTAGGAGGGATGAGTCCCGGTGATGAAATATCTCTGGTTGCAGTTGACAAATATCATGAAGAATTTGCTTACAATAACATCTATCAACCCATCGATAAGCAAGGAATTATTGTTCTGTGCTGGTATAACGGTGAAGATGCCCTGGTTGGAGAGAAATATGGAGTAGGTTATCCGGGTAATAACGCTTATCATACCGCGCTCCAGGTAGTATTTATGGCCGGTACTAAGAATCCCGAGGGCAAGTATGTCTTTGGTAATATGGATATGAAAGAAGCCTTGCCCCAAGAGAAATACCAACATTTCTATGAGGGGCAATATCCGAGTACCAATGGGCTTTCCGGCAAATGGGTTGCCGAACTGCGTATTTATACCGGTGGTATTAAACCGGGATTGCAAATCGATTACACCGTGAAAGACTATTACGGCGCTGCTCCCGGTGCCTCCACTGGAACGACACGCTCAATACCCTGGGTGGCAATAGGGCTAGGAGTGGTGGGGTTGATACTGACTGTAT
>CAYOHA010000190.1:0-5555 GCA_964403625.1 uncultured Dehalococcoidales bacterium
ATTTATTCCCCCTTTTACGAGATTATAACTGGTATCGTTTTAGGGGGTCAGGTCACATTACTAGTGACCTACAACGGAACTCTTTTTTGGGGTCAGGTCACAGCCAAGCTTATAGTCGAAGTGCTTCCCATCTTTGGCCAGTTAAGACCTGAAATTCATAAATTTCTGCCAGAGCACGTAACATCGCATTAAGCTCGTCGTTCGTTGTCCAGCCATTACCAATCCCGGGGCAGGATGTTATGATATTTATCCCCGTGATCATATCCAAGTATAGAGGATACGCCCGGCAGGCTGAGGCTTTTGCCTGATGAACAGAGCAGAGCCCCTTCTCCCAGAATGGGCAAGAGCCATCGTTTCTTAACTTGATAAAGGCTTCCTCTACACGGTGCCCTATATGGGCTTTCGCCTTGGCTCCGTATGACTCAAGCATTCGTCTTTCATCCTCATAAGTCAGGGGGATTTCGGGCGGATGTAGTGCAAACTTCAATGTAGAATCTGCGGAGACTCCATAAAACGGGCCACAGCATGGGTTTTGACACTTCTCTTTTAAGCAAGTCCAGCGAAGCATTCCGTCCTTAATCAGAACCCTTCTCACCTAGGCACCTCTATCATACTGGAGTCAGTAACTATATTGTAAACCTCACGTCGTTTAGTCGCAAATACAACTTTAACGTCCAATATATGACCTGAGCCCAGGAGGAGCCGCTATGCACAAAAACGTAGGCTGCTCTGCCACTAGTCCCAACCACGGCCGTGTTGCCACTCACGGACACCGAAACGCCGAAACCGTCATAAATATAAGCATCATCGGCGGTAAGCTCAACCTCCTGGGTCCAGGCTGAACCGCTTCGTATGAAGACATAGGCTGCCCCGCGCCGCAGGTTCGCAACTGGAGCTCCCACAATGACTGTATCACCGCTTACAGCGATCGCTGAGCCGAATTCATCACCAGTAACAGGGTTGATATCAGTGAGGTTGATCTCAGGCACTACAGGGTAGGCCGCGTTCACGGGCTGATTCGTGCCAATCGTGCCGCTCATCAGTAGTAAGGCAGTGAGTATTACAGACAACCGAAATAGAACGGGCGTTTTTGACTCCTTGGTGTGTACTGAGTTGCCTTTTTCACTTGACGCCACACCTATCAGTCCGGGATTTCCCATATCAACTCGTAGTGAGCTGACCCTCGTCCCTCTTTAGTCCTAATACCGATGATATATTCATCACATGCGATTGTCAATACCTGCTTAGAACCCCAGGGAACACAAAACATCTAATCGTTTAATAATTAAAAAACTAACAATCTCCGTGATAAATAACGCGGTCATTTATCTCATTGAATAGTCTATCATCTATTCTATCTTCTAGTTCAGGATGTAATTTGAATATCCTTTCCTTAAGGTAGTCTTCACCCCAACCAGTAGAATATAAGGTAAACTCACCACCACATCTCGGGCATCGCAAATGCACTAGGAAGGCATCAGTATAGAAGTGCATTGCAATTTCCTTCCCCTTAATCCTTTCCAAATCCACCGCGAAGCACCACCTGCATTCCGTCTCACCTTCCTCAAGACGAGCTTTGATTAATTGCTGGATTTCTCTTTTGTCAGCTACTGGTATTGTCATCTATAAACCTCCTTTAATTCTTTATCTAATACGAATATGACCCGTTAGTATTCATCAGCACGTCCTCTTCTATAAAAATAGGGACTTTCGTTATAATGGACAAGGCTACTGCATTACCGACCGGCATCTCAGCTTGTGTTTTGCCCTGTCTTTTGCTACGTCTTAGTATCAACTTGGCTACGAACATGTTTTTTCCTTTTGGCTCGATAGTGATCGACTCCAAAGTGCCCTTTGACATCGGTTCAATCGGTAAATCCAGGTCATTTAACAATGAATCAAGAGGTATCGGCTCTTCATCGAGCATTATCTTCCGGATCAGTTCAGCTTGTACCCTGGAAATATTCACAGGCAAATAACTGTCAGATGATATACTCTTGAAAAGTACAACCCATGGATATTCCAGATTGGAGCCAAGCAAGGCTTGTCTTATAATATCTACCTTCACTTCTATCTTAGCCATTGTTAAGTTGCCTCCTATTTTTAACCAATATTAATTTAATCACATGCTAGAGATTAATAATACCGTATTAATTTATATTATAATCAAAGTCTTATTGGCCTGGGTTAAGCACTGAATTAGGCTTGTGAATTAATCCACCAATTGTGTCTATCACTCCTACATACTAATAACCTATCATCTAAGGCTGTCGCCGTGTCAAGTGGTAACAGCACAAAATAGGCGACAGCCATAAATTTTCAGATGAACTAACGGCGACTGAAAATCTCAGAGGAAAATAAATAATCTTTCAGCGGTTAAGTGATAGGGGGAGAGGTGCCTTTTGTATACAGCTATCTATTTTTCAAAGTAATCTTTAGTGTTAAGTATTTACCGACCATTATGCATTTCAACAAAATTATTGAAATGTAATAATCTCTTATGTGCTTCCCCTTCTTCTCCCCTTATTCCATTCTTCCCATTCATCTTGAATATATATGGGAGTAATGAAGTGAAGTATGGAATTATGGAAGAATACGGAAGTAATATATAAAGGGCAACCAAACATTGGCAATGACCTGCCCCCAAGTGGTATCACTTATGGGAGGCAGGTCATATTTTTACAGTACCGGCATACATTGCCCATCTGGGAAATTACTATGGCTTATAACTATGACTGTCACTTTGATTTCTACTATGATTTTACTATGATTGAATACTATGATTTGCCACTGCAATACCACCACTACAACTAAATACGATTACTACCTTTTTTCCACTGCTGATAATACCGATATGCCGTTCTAGGTTTGATGCCCAGACTTTTCACCTTGGGGTCACTTGGCCTTTTACACTGACCGAAAAGCTGGAAAGCCCTTGCCTTCTTACTATCTCTTCCCCTCTCTTCTAAAGGCGGAGCTTTTTCTTCTACCTTAGGTTCGGCTGATTCGCTTTTAACGATGCCTGCCACCTTCTGAGTCATAATGCCCATGCTAACCATATTATCAAAGATACCTACATTTCTTAGATAACCAGCCAAATCATCCGGTATATTGACCTCTCCCTTAAATTTCGGGACTTTATAAGTAATTACACCGTCTGAGGCCGCCAAAATTTTGGTTCCACTGGGCTTTGCCTCACCAGCGAGTAATCCCCTTAGAAGAACTAAGGGAATACTCTGCCAAAATATATAACCTTCAAGATCCTCAGGAAGAAGCACAGTATAGTAATAACCAAGTAACTTTGGCTCCCGCAGTATGAAAGAGTAATATTTTTCTTCCATCTCTGGTAGATCAAAAACATAGCCGCCAAAAGTTTTTTCCTTAGGTTTTATCCAAGCTGCAATTTCAACTACAGCAAAGACTTCAAATATGAAATCAAGGCACTGCACCCCCTGAAAGCTGTATTCAGCTGAAGGCAAGAGGAAATAGGATCTACAACATTTCATTTCAATAAATTGTCGAAAATCACTAGACACAATTTCATCTAGCTTCTTTTGACTGAGGTCAAATACTACTTTATCAAAAACTTGCTTCTGGTCATTAGATAATAATTGAGCAAGGCTCTGACCTTTATAGCGGTGATCTCTAATTTCTTTCTGGAAGTAACTGGCGTGGTCTTTCTTATTGGGACACAAAGTTGACCTTAGCCTCCTTATTTCCTTGCTAAGCCGCGAATTGTATTCCTGGGCTTCAGATTTTGCACTAACTATCAGTTCTTCTGTCTCCCGCTTGGAACTTATTTCTCTGCACCACCGGCGATAATTATATACTCTCTTATCGTTGAGATACGATTCGGGATTGTCAAAAAAGGCATCTATGGCTTCAGAAATGCTCCGTTCGAACTTCTTGTATTCATCGGGCTTGAGATATTTGGAAGCTTCACTTAGAGGTGGATTTATAGCCTTAAAGGCGGCATTCCTTCTTACCTCTGCCTCAGCTCTTTTACGTTTAGCCTCGGCTTTTTCTCGATTCAGCCTTTCCCTCTGATCCCTCTCTCTTTGCTCTTGCCTAGCTTTATCTTCCTTGCGTTGATATATCTTCTTGAGTAATAGCCCAATCCTGTTCATAGGTACCAACAGGTTTGCTTGAAACGAGAGCAGAGTAAAACCGGTAACGATATTGGACTCAGTCCCTTGTTGGGGGTTAGAGTTCATGTCAAGACAGGTATAAAGAGCTTTTGTAAGCCCATATTTTTCCTTTAGGAACTCGACCTTTTCATCGGGTGATAGAAAGGCATTGAGGTCATCATCATTAAGGTCTTCCAACGGCACCCAAGTCTTAATATCAGCCCTGCGGTCGTTAAACCACTTAAGCGCTTCAGGATGCAGTCTCTTTTCATCCTCGGGTGTTAAGCTAAGAATTCCAGTCATTTTGACCTCCTAAAATAATATTAGGCAAAACAGGGTAAAACTAGATTGGCGGAACCAATTTTGCTAACATTTTTGCTAACGAACTTTTTAGCACTAAACAACACTCATTGATACAAAAAGGTATGAAATGAAGCTCTGTTTTGAACTAAAAGATACAAGACATCACTTGTTAGCACTATCAAGCACAATGGGTCTGTATCTTTTTATTTATCGATAGTTCTTGCATCTTGTAACTCCTATATAGCTTTATTTTTACTTAATTATCAGCATTTGAACGGGATAGAGAGTCAGTGAACAACATTTGAACAATATTTGACCCATTGTTTGTTACCTCCTTATAGAGATTAAGTGTTAGTGATACGGAAGAGTGATAGAGATTGAGGTCTAATTAGATTGGCTTTTTGCCTAAGAGGAGGAGTTTTATCTTGATTGCTAGGAAGGCTGAAAGATAGTGAAAAGGTTCTGCCTATTGTACGGTAGCGCCCACCATCGTATTCAAAATGTTAAACTCTTTTCGAGAAGGTATTCAATCCAGAGTATTAAATCCGCAAGATGGTTTTTCATAATTAGAAATACTTTTTACCGGGCAGACTGCCCGGCTTTTTTATTATTTTGTCTTTTACGTAAATAAAACGCACCGGAATAACTGTCAACTGCAGCGTTTTGTCAGGTTTTGTCATTATGTTCCACAGTTATGACTACATTTCCCTTTTTGTGTCCTTTGTCCACATATCTGTGAGCCTCGGCCATTTGCTCCAGCGGATAGCATTTGTCAATGACCGGTTTTAACTTCCCCGCCTCAACGAGCTTTGTGAGGAAAATCAGATCCTCTAAATTTATCTTGGTTGTTCCATCGACTGATATGTATTTACCCGTCGTATTTAGCGCTTTTTTGCACTGTAGTTTTGAGCTATATCTTTTTCCAACGGCATCAAAAATAAAATCATAAGATTCCCCGCTGTTCGTAAAATTCTCTTTCGTGTAATCAATTACCTTATTAGCTCCCAGCGATTTCACTAATTCTAAATTCGTAGTACTGCATACCCCGGTAACTTCTGCCCCAAAGTACTTGGCAAGCTGTACCGCAAAAGTACCTACCCCTCCAGAAGCTCCGTAGATAAGAAC
>CAYOHA010000191.1:0-5551 GCA_964403625.1 uncultured Dehalococcoidales bacterium
ATGGTAAGAGTCCGCTGCCCAGTTTGATTCTCAATCCTGCACCTCAGTATCTCATCATGACTGATTACGTCTTAATGCGCCTATAGCCTTTTCGTTCCTTAATAAAATCTAATAGTCCGCGCAGCCTGAGTTTTACGGCATCCCAGTCGCGAGAATATACCAGGAAGTGAAAAAGGTATGATAAATGATGGGTGAAGAAATATAAAGTTGCGGTAATAAATTGAAGTCTGCTCCAGTATTTATGCATAAGAGTGAACTGGCCCTTCGTAACAGAGTAATATAGCATTCGTCTTCTTTGCATATCAATGCTCGTGTGTGATGGGTCATGCCGGATCTCAGACTTTGGAACATATAAGACCTTGAAGCCGTGCCTGGTAGCACGAATACCGATTTCTACTTCTTCGAAACCAAAAGTAAAGTCCTCATCCAGTAATCCGATGGTCTGGCACATCTGGCGGGAAACCATGGCACAACACGTGGCCACCCAATCCATTTCAACGGCATCCTTACCTTCTGCCAGGGCACTTAATTTCGGTCCCCTCTGAAGAGTAGTGCCTTTCCAATAGTTTATCAGACCTCCTTCGGACCACACTTCACTTGTGTCACTATGATAAATCTTGGAGCCCAAAATACCCGCCCCTGGTTCTCTACTAGCGACGATAACCAGTTCATCGAGAAAATGAGGTGAAACAATGGTATCATTATCCAGGAGTACGACATATTCTATATTCAACGTGTTGAGGGCATACCTCGTACCAATATTCTTCCCTCCAGCATTGCCATAATTTCGTTCGTTCTCTATGATTATGAGTCTCTTCTTGGAAGGCAGATTAACAATTTCTTTTTCTTTATCTCCCCCGGCTTCGGCTTCGAGGCGTTTGTAATCTATATATCTTATTGGTTTTCCCTCCGGGTTGTATTGAAGGAATTTGCTTTCCAGGTGGATTCGCCCTTCTGCCCACTCTTTTATCTTCGGCACCGAGTCATCCTGAGAGCAGTTGTCCACTACGATGACATAATAGACTGGATAGGTAATCTGGTATAGCGACTCCAAGCATCTCAGCGTATTTTCGCTGCCATTAAAGCTCAGAACCACAATGGCTACTCCTGGATAGTTCATTTAGTAAAATATTATATAATACCGCCAGTTTTTTTGCTATGCGTAAGCTCTATTGTCCAAAGGTTTCTAAGGGAGTTGATTCCTCCCTGATTGCTCATTTAGTCCAAATGTTTGACAGCAGGCAATTATAATAGTTAATATTGATATATCAGTGGAGATAGAAAACCGGGGTTACAAATGAGAGAAATAAATAATAAAATGAAAATCGTGTTATGCACTATACCTCTGAACATTTCCAATAAGCGCAATGAAGGCCAAACACCGATACCTCCCAAAATCGCCATTGTTTCTTTATTGCGATGGATGGCCAAGTTTGGATACTCCGGGGATTTCTACGATATTGATATGCTTCTTCCTTCTGCGGATGAAATATTCAACTATTTCAAATCTAAACAGCCAGATATTGTGGGAATAAGCGCCGTAGTTTCGGGATGCTACTTTCAAGTCAAGAACCTGGCCCAGATCATTCGTACAGCCTGTCCTCCAGCATGGATTGTTGTTGGAGGAAATATGGCGGCGTGTGCCAATGTGTTGTTAAGGAGAACCGAGGCTGATATCTGTGTCTTAGGTGAAGGAGAGGAACCGTGGGTTAGTCTGCTTGACTACGTAAGCAGATACGAAACAACTAAGGACGTAAAAGAGTTGTTGAAAATCAAAGGGATTGCGTTTCTAAATGAGGAAGATGAAATGGAGTTTACCGGCTATGGTGAGCCAATTCCGGATAATGAGAATCCATTCCCTGATTACGAACTTCTGTCGAGCGGCTTTGGCTCGCAGCCGAACCTAGTTGGAAATTATTTTCGAGAAGGCAAGAGCTGTAATTGGTTTATGCATGATGCGCGCACCTACGAACTCAGCAGGAAACCCGGACTGGCTGTATTATGGACCACAAAAGGGTGTGTCGGAAGATGCACTTTTTGCCAACGCTTTTGTAAAGGCTATCATACCTTTGATTTAAAACAATTGGATAGTTATCTGACAGAACTAAAGGAAAGGCATAATGTGCAATTCATTCAGATCAATGATGAAGCCTTTGGGGCTAACAGGGAATACGGTCTCAAGGTAGCAGAGATATTGAAGAAACATGATATGTTATGGTTCTGTGGTGGAGCCCGTTGTACATCCTTTACCTTCGAAGACCTTAGATTCTTGCATGAATGCGGATGTACAGGGATAAAATTTGGCGTAGAGTCTGGAAGTCAGAAAATCCTTGACATTATGGAAAAAAGGTTTATGGTGGATGACGTCTATGCTGCTTTGGGAAATGCCTATAGATGCGGTATTAAAGCTCCGCTCGCTTTATGTATAGGAATGCCTGGTGAAACTGACGATACCATCACAGAAACGGGGCAATTCTTAGCCAAGATTGCTCGAATGCGAGGTATCCCACCGGCTGAGTTACGCCCGGAAGTCTTTTGGGCACTTCCTCTACCCGGGGCTCCTTTGTACGAGTATGGACAATTGCAGGGGGTTATCGGTACCTCTGTAGATGAAGAGGAAGCCTTCCTCATCAATTTATTTGATAAGGGTGCCGGTAAAGAAAATTATATTAATCTTACCGGTATTAGCACCAGGCGCGTTTTATTCTGGGATTTCCTGCTTTTTTATGAAGTGATGCGCACCTACTATAGCTCTCCTGTTAAGACACAGGTTGCCGATAAAAGTGGGGATAAACCGGAAGTCAAAATTGAAAGTGTGTTTACAATCAAAAACGCCCTTCGTTTCTTACCAACCCCCATTTCTCTTCTAAATAAGCTGCTATTTCGCCGTCGTTTGGTCACTAAAATTCCTCGCCAATTACTGTATCCGATAATGCGGAACCTGGTTTACAGTGAATATTTGATTCGCAGGTTTTTTACGCATCTCCCGGGAATGTTCAGAAAGGGACAGGTAAAACCTCAATCTAAGAAAAGATGTGATGTAATCACAGAAGCACAATCTCTTCGGAAGATTAACGAGAAAATTAAAGAAACTCGTCCTGTTCCCCAAACCTTGACAGAAAAGAACCAGCAAATTCTTCGGTTGGGCAGATAATTAAGGCCTATCCAATTATCCGTAGCTTCCTTAAATTGTCACATTATCACTTTTCAAGATAAAGATTACGCCGTTTTTCTATATGCCACATACCTAATATTTCATCTGTTTTTACCGGCTTCACTGTTTGTTTTTCTTCATCTATTATATATACTTTAAAACCGTAACTCCCTATCATATCTAAATAATCTTGTACGGACGCTCCGGCACCTTCAAGTCTATAAGGTATCAGCTCGGTTATTATCTTCAATTTGTCATTCAGCCTGATAATATTGGCCATACCTTTCAGAACAGCATATTCCGCACCTTCAACATCTATCTTCACCAGCCGTATCGGCGTTTCCTTGCCCTTAAAATACTCATCTAGCGTCGTTGTTTCAACTGATATTCCCTTCTTATAGCCCGCGGGTTTATTCAGCGTATTGCCACCACTATCCCCTTCCGATAATACCAACTCGTCAATCTGGCATCGGTCACTCACAGCCTTGTCTATTATGATAACATTCGTCAGCCGGTTTGCCGTCACATTCTTTATTAGCATTTTGCAGTTGTCCGGTGCCGGCTCAAAGGCGTAAACCTTACCCTTTTCCCCGACTCCCTTGGCCGCCAGCAGAGTATAATATCCTATATGCGCTCCGACATCCACCACGTTGGCACCTTCACCTGCCAGCGTCCTGAATAGCTCAGTTGTTCCCCTTTCGTAATATCCGCCATTCAGTAGCAATTCCGCTGATACCCCCGATATATAATTATCAAGGTAAAGTCTTTGCCCATCAGGAATAAGAATGTATGTTGGAGCCAACTTCGTCCATAAACGTCTAAACGGAGAAGTTGTGTTCGCTACCCTTAACCTCAACCAGATTGACCTGACGGGTGAATATATATGCAATAACTTCAATATCGGGCTAGCAATGCTAGCCATTCTGGGAGAATCCAATATCTCGTTTATCCACCTCATCAACCTTAATGTAATCATTATTAGTTTCTTTCTACCCTGTAACCCGGCGCTTCCTTAATTTTAAATTGTCCTTCGAGAAATTCACAAAGAAAGTCCGCTCTTCTTTACTTAGACCTTTAATTAAGAGCAGCACTACAAAATAGACCACGATACCGATAAATATTGACGCTAAAATCCAGGCTATTGATTGCGGATTTATTAGCCAGATGCAGATTGCCATAATACCTGATGAAAGAACACTCTTTAGTATGAATGGCACACTCAAATCAAATTTCAAGTACCGGCGGGTTACTATCAGCGTAATTATAAATAGGCTACCATAAGTAATGAGGCTGGCTACGGCGGCTCCTAGAATGCCCATGAGTGGGATGAGAAGTATGTTCAACACGATACTCAGGACTGCTGATATGGTTAATAACATGAGTATCAGCCTTGTTTTCTTGACCAGTTGGATAATATATCTGCTTATTTCATAGAAACCCATAAGCACAGCCTTGAAGGATACAAACAGGACGACAAGATTACCGACAGCAAACTCAGGTGTGGTCAATACCTGGAGTATTGGCTTAGCCAGTATGGATAAGCCAAAGGCAGAAGGGATGGCGACCATCATAAAGTATTTAAACGAGTATTTCAAGAAGTTTCTAGCTTCGCTTAGATTGTTCTCATCATATGATTTGGCAATGGTGGGAAATAACAGAACGGTAATCGGGGTCACGAGAAAGGAGGCATACCAACCTATTGTATGGGCGGCGCTGTAGATACCAACTGCCGAAACCCCTATAAAGTAGCTAATCAGATATCTATCACTACTATTAATTACCCAGAATATAGCACTGGCTGGCGTGAGAGGAAGCCCGTAACTTAAAAATGATTTCAGGTGGGAGAACCTGGGGAACCGGAATCCGATTTGCTTCAGGATAATGAAGAGGAGGGTAAGATGAAATAGCAGACTAACCACTATAGTAGCCATGATGACCCCGTTGAGTCTGTAGCCAAACCGAAGGGATAAGTAAATCATACCAACATTAACAACGCTTTGAGCCACGGTAAAAGTAGCTAGCAGTCCTATCTTCCTGAAAGTTATAAGGTATGCAGAGTCCAGTCCAGAAATACAGCCTAAGGGAACCAGAATAGAGGCAAGTTTAATATAATAAGATGACTCAATACCGTTAAAGATATGTACCGCCAGATAGTCAGACAAAAAGAACATTAGAAGTGCAAAAGCAATCCCCGAGACGAGTACCGTGCTAAAAAGGGCGGAAAGGAAATCCTCTCTTATTCTACCTGTATCCTTTTCGGCAGCGAGGAAGCGGAGTATAGCGTCACCGAAGCCGAGTACCGCAAGGGGGATGATGAATGAAATAGCTGCATTAATTAGTGACCAGGTGCCGTACAGGTTCGCCCCAAGTCCCTTGGTTAAGATGGGAAGCTGAAGA
>CAYOHA010000192.1:0-5550 GCA_964403625.1 uncultured Dehalococcoidales bacterium
AGCTTGTCAAGGAAAATTATCAAAATATTAACGATTTAGCTTAAAATTTTTTTTACTAAAAATATCATTATACTAGCTGATAGGGTGTATAGCTTTAAAGGAAAAGAGAGGAGGACTCAAGTCCTCCTCTCTTTTCGCTTTTTTAACTTCTTTTACAAGACACCGGTTTTAGTATCCCATTGATGTCTTCATCTCGGTGTCTATCCATATGTATTTAGCATGTTTGAACGGAGTGAAATTGCCAATCCAGGTTTCACCGCGGAAGTTCTGTATCCAGGGCCACCACATCAGATACGTTTCCGGGACTGGTAGCCATATTCCCCAGCTTTCCTCGATCATAAACGGTACTATATCATGCACTGCTTTGGTCCAGACAGCATCATTCCTTCCAAGGTTCTTGTTGATAGTCTCGTAGACCGCTCTGGTTTTCGGATTTTCGTAGAAGGCGACGCCATCAGCGTTGTCATCACGTATTTCGAACATGTGCCAGGGCATGCTATACATTTTTGTCTCTTTCATTAGCATCTCATCAAATGACCTGGCCCTATTTATATTATTAAACTCACCACCTTCCAGCACTTGTAATTCCATATCAATGTTGACTTTAAGCAGGTATTCTCTGACTATGGATAGGAGGTCCACATGTCCTTGAACGCAGGCAATTTTGGTCTTGAAGCCTTCGGGATAGCCAGCCTCGGTCAGAAGCTCCTTTGCCTTGTCCGGGTTATAGGTATATAGCTCCTGTACAGATTCGGGCATGTCCTCAAGCGGGGTGTAGAAAGGCGTGTGTGCCGCCATATCGTAGAAAGGCCAGCCTACCAACTGACCATGACCCTCATAATAGTCGTCCAGTATCTCCTGCTGGTTCACCGCCAGGTTCATTGCCTTCCGCACCCTGACATCGTCGAAAGGAAGCTCCTTCTTATCTTCCCTGCCACAGGGTATCAGGTTCATCCCGCAATCTTTTATATACTTAAGGTCAGGATTCTCATTAAGCAGCAATTCTCCATTTTCCCAGGAAAGTCCCTCCATCATATCAATCTGACCTGTCCGGAACGCCGCCAGTTGACTAGATAGGTCTTGTATCATCACCTGCTTGATACCGTCGATATATGGTATCTGGTTCTCCGGGTGCAACGGGTCATGTTCAAAGTAGTTAGGGGTTCTTGTGAAGGTTAATGAACTGCCGGAAACCCAATCCGTCAGCATAAATGCTCCCACTCCGACAGAACGCTGCCAATCGTTCTGGTCTCCCCATTTCTCCGTTACTTCAGGGGCAAATATTGAAATACGCTCACAGCTCTCGAGAAGATTCAACCCTTGTGAGTTTGCCGGAGTCTTGACTTCCACTGTCCATTTATCAATCGCTTTGGCTGATATTATCCATTGCTCCGGCTTAAAAAACACCGCTTCATTCATCCCCGGAACGAACCACTCCGACTCCAGGCTCCAGGCAATATCCTCGGCAGTCAATTCCCTGCCGTTTACTAATTCCATAGCTGGGTTGAGGTGGTTCGGGTCATATGAGAAGTGAATACCTTTTTTGACATGATAAATGATGGTTTCATCATCTGGTAGTTCCCAGTCTTCAACTAGTTGTCCCTTTAGCACGCCTACCAGACCCATATTCCCCTGCCGCCAGTCAGTTTCGCCGGTGCCCGCGGGTCCCTTCGTCCAGTCTCCCGTAACCAGTTCATCATGGGTAATCCAGATGGTTGGGCACATAAGGTTCATCACAACACGCGGGTCAAAACCTGAAGGATCACCCCAAGATAATGCATTATACCAGCCGCCGTACTTTGGCGTGTCTGGAGACTTTAACCCACCTTCCTTCTCCTCTTCTTCTGCCGGACCACAGGATGCTATCACCAGCGATAGCACCATTAAGCAACTCACCAGTATCCAGATAATCTTCCTTTTCATTCTCTTTAACCTCTGTCCTTATTTTGATAAAACTACGCCAATTGAACTGAGCTCATATTTACTTGAATATCTTCATGTGTTTGATAATTGTATTTTACATTTCAATTGTATTATTTTGAAGACACACCTCCAATCTGGCTGGCCTTGCCATTAATGCAAATTAAGCTCGTGATTGTAAGTATGAATGGATATCTATACTTGGGTAAACCGCATACCTTCGCACTTTAGGTTCATCTGGATAAGCTATTCCTTTTTATTACTGTTTTTTTTACCTCCTCTTTTAGTTTATTAAATATGCCAATCTTTTTCCCGTAGTCTGCATAGACTTGACTCAAATAAAACTAAAAAAGGGCACCAACAACCGCTATACTTAGCAGCTCTGATGCCCTTTAAGACTGTTACAACGTCTATTTTCCTATATGTGTATTTTACTGTTCTTTATTTTGTGTTTTAGTTTAGTTTTTTTTTATTAACTTGTCAATACGTACCATAGTCTATCTAACTCACCCGAGTAGAGTGTAAATATCCGATACTGAATACCATAGGTCGAAACGAATACTGCCCAGTTTAGTTTTTCTGTCTTTTTTGGGGGAGTTCTCTATGGCAGATAAAAAAAACCAGACTAGCCTTCAGCACCGATTATTTTTAAAGGTGCTTTGACTAGTCTGGTAAAAGGTTCAAATAAAAAGGACAAGCCTTCCAGACTCTGGCTACCGCCAGGCATCTATGTTGTAGACGGGTCCGTGACCACCGGCGAACCGGTGACAGGTCTCTTCCTCTCCACCGCATACAAGCACAAGGTTAGCGCGAGGGAAATCACCTCCCGCCGGCACCATGTAATTTTCATCCAGTTCTTTCCAGAACTTACCTGAAGTCTTCTCTCTTGTCGTCCAGCCGTTGGTGGCAAAGTCAGGTGCGCCCCGCATCCGGTATTTCTTTACCGGCTCGAAGCTCTTTTTCCAAATCCACTCACAGACATCATCCTTGGACTTGAACCCGATGTCCACCAGGTGCTGTGCCATCTCCGGTATCATAATCAGGGTTATACCTCCTTCTCTAGCTGCCCATAAACCTTCAACAAGGTATTCCAGCCAGTTGTGAGGACCAGGTACACCCTTAACACCAAGGTATCTTGCCATGGCACCATGGCCATCTTTCTGAAGAGCACGGTAGACACCGGGCATGAAATGCTGACCAGCTCCAAACCCACCCGCCCGTGTAACCATAATAATGCTCTGGTCTTTCTTGTAGCCGTATTCCTCGTTCAAGCCTTTCCAGCCTTTAGGAAGCCCACCAGCGTATTCTGCAATACAGAAACCACCGTTCATAGCGGGGTTGTCTCCCCAGTTACTGGTGACGGTGACGCTGGGGACGGCTCCGCCGAGATTACGCCACATCAGGTTGGCAGAGCGGCCGATGGTCCTGTTAGCGGGAGTGCCTATTCCCAGCAGACCTAAGCCGAAGTTCATGCCAATTTCCTCGGCAATAGGACCGCTGACGATAAAGCCCTGTCCGTTACGACCGTCACCAGTGCCAGCCGATGCTTCGGCGATAGCCAGTACCACGGGGAAATACCCGGGTTTGCAGCCGGCCATCACAGCATTAACAGCCACCTGTTCGACGGTGGCTACCTTTCTCACCGGCATATATCTTATCGGCTCACCCTTCTTCATTATCGGCTCTCCACCGATTGCTTCTGGTGCTTCGGCTGTCGACATATCGGCCTGGAGAGTTATCAGTTCATCCGGTTTATGGCTGGTGCCCTTCAACATCGCTTCTACCCGTTCTTCAGTCGGCACCACTACCGGAAATCCATCTGTGTATTTGGCATAAGGAGCATTCAGTATGCCCGGAATCCTCTCCGTCTGCGTGTAGAATTCCTCGGCTTCAAGTAGAGTACCTTCAAAGAGTATTCTCGGCTCCTGGGGTCTCCACATGCCACCTCCCTTTTCCTCTTCAGTCAGGGGGCGGGTAAGACCTTCAAACATTGGCTCAAGGAAGCTGTCTACGTCCACTGGTCCACGTATTGTGCGGGAAGCGTGCATGTATCGCAAATGGGGAACCCCGAGTGCCAAGGCTTCCTGTTTGACAAACTCATCCTGGTCAGCGAAATCAATGAGTACCGTTGGGATGCCTGCTTTCTCAAGCTTTACCAGATAAGGCAACTGCCTTCTTACGGCGTTATGTCACCAGCAGACTCCGAGGATCGCAGCATCGGTGGTTTTCATCTCCTCATCAGACATTCTACGCGGATCGATACCATATGTCTTCTTTATCATCCAGTTTATATTGGCATAATCTCCCTTCAGTTTTTTCTCCAGCGGTATCGTGATGTCCGGTTCGCCACAGATACTCAGGTGGATAGTCTTACCGTCAATGCGGTCAAGACGCTTCGCCAGAGGGAATGTTTTTACCGGCATCTGCATCCCGACTGGATTCAGACACTTGTAAACCTTGTCTTTGTCTGCCATTATCACTCTCCTATATGTTTTTTATATTGAAGTGTAACTATATTGATAGTATTTGTCAAAGTTATAATTAAAGGATCTTTCTTCAATTTGATAAATCAAGCCCTACCGCCAGGCATCTATACTGAAGACAGGGGCTAAGCCAAGCTGACCACGACGACCGGCAAGCTGTTGACAAACCTCTTCATCACCACCGCCGATAATTATGCAGTTATCAGAGGGTTCGTTTACCAGAGGCACCATATAATCATCAGATAGCTCTTTCCAGTGCTTGCCTGAAGTCTTTTCTATGCCGAGCCAGCCGTTCGTGGATTCATCAGGCCACGAGCGGTTCCTGTAGTCTCTTAGTGGTTCTTTGCTCTTCTCCCAGAGCCACTGATATACTTCATCTTTAGACTTAAAACCTATATCGTACAGGTGCTTGGCCATCTCGGGAACCATGATAAATGTGTAACCTCCCTCTCTGCCAGCCCAGAGTTGGGGGACTAGGTACTCCAACCAATTATGAGGTCCTGGGACACCTTTAACGCCGAGACGCCTGGCCATACCACCATGACCACTCTTCTGGAATGCCCGGTATCCGCCCGGAGAGAATTGATTACCTATAATATAGCCTCCCGAGTTCATCACCAGGACCATGCTTTCGTTCTTCTTGAAACCGTACTCTTCATTCAGACCTTTCCAGCCTGGTGGTAGTCCATCTGCATTCTCGGCGAAGCAAGTACCGCCTGAATTAAAGGGACTACCAATACTGTTCATACGGTTTACGCCTGGCACGGCACCGCCAAGATTGATAGCCATAAGCTGGTAGGCACGGCCGATGGGCATATTTGCCGGGCTCCCCGGATCAAGCATACCGACACCACAATTCATCCCTATCTCCTTGGCGATGGGACCGCTGACACATACCCACTGCCCCCAGAAGGTAGTAGTGCCGGTACCACACCCCGACTCGGCAATAGCCAATACCACAGGGAGGTGCTCCGGTTTGCATCCGGCCATTACGGCATTGATTGCCACCTTTTCTACGGTAGCCGTTTTTTCCATAGGCATGAAACGCACCACATCACCTTTCTTCTTTCCTCCTCTTTCGGACTGATAGGTAATCATTTCATCCGGCTTGTGGCTGGTGCCTTTCAGCATTTTCGCTACCCGCTCC
>CAYOHA010000193.1:0-5494 GCA_964403625.1 uncultured Dehalococcoidales bacterium
ATCAGAAAAGCGGATATGTTTTCAGCACTGGTACTTAAAAACAAGCGTCCCAGCACCTCATATGTATCAGGCGAAGCGACATCGATATTGGTCAGGAACAAGTAAGGCTCTCCCACAGACGAAGGTATAAGACTGACGGTATTTATCTAATGAAGATTAACAGCATTATCTCTGTATTCGGGGAGGTTTACCCCTCGTTCCGAAGAATTATTGACGGGGCAAGGAGCGGTGAGGCCTCTTTGCTCCAGATTATACGAGACTGCTATCTCAATACTTTTTGGATATTCTAAAGCATGGTGAATACTGAATTTTCTTCGCAGTGAGAATGGACCCGAGTTGGTCGCCAGGATAGTCTGTTTATCAGGTAATAGTGGTATAATAAAAAGACAATCACAGAGATATACGCCCGGATACACGTAACTCAGGAAGGTACAATAATGCACGAAGACCCGGAAGATGAATATGTCAGCGAAGATAACATATCCATAGATACTTCAAAGCAGTATCAGATAAAATGTGCTTTTTGCTCAGGTACGGGGGTACACCCCGGTACCATGAAATTGCTTTCGCATAACCCATGTCCGACCTGCCAGGGTAAAGGAATACTGGAACTCACGTCCAGCCGCAACTATTACCACCACTGTCCACACTGTGAAGGTAGCGGCAGAGAACCTGATTCCGCAGCTCCTGAACCGTGTAGTGCCTGTAGAGGTTATGGTATCGTCCAGTCATAACTACCTGAATGTAGGCTAGCTGTGCCCCCAACGCAGTAATTCAAAGGTAGAGATAGTCGGAATATGTTCGGGAGGTCTGACCAGTTCAAGGGTTAAAGCACCTTTCGGGCAGGTTACGACACAAACGCCGCACCCCATGCAGTGCTCACTGATTACGAAGGACTTCAGCTTCTTGGAACCGGGGACCGGCTTCATTTCGATAGCATCGAACATACAGCGATCGATACAGGTCTGGCATCCACTGCAAAGGTCCGTATCTACCATAGCCCGATACCTGCTGGGAGACAGAATCTCATGGACCATACCCTTATTAAACAATGGGTTCAACACCATACAGCAATCATCACAGCAATTACAGAAAAGGTCCCCCTGCGAGGTATTTAAAGGTATATGTATCATTCCGCGGTCTTCACAATCGTCTATTACTGCTAGAGCTTCCTCAAAGCTGACGCTCTTCGGTGGCTTTAAAAACTCACTCGGTTCCCTCTTTCTTCGGGGTTGAGAAGTTGGGTACTGGACATGCATGCAGGTGTCTATCGGCTTGTCGCACTGCCGCCACAGACCCCTGCAACCACACATCATGATATTCGTATCCTCTGACCTTCTGAGAATCTGTTCCATATCCTCGTACCAGAGTATCTGCTCCGGCTTAATATTAGGACTTGCCTTCAGTGCCTTATGGGCTGGTACCACTCGGTGTCCTGCCGGCGAACCACTTTCTTTCCTGCGTATGAAGCCGTCCAGAATAATATCCCGCCACTCCGCGTAAAAGAAATCACCCCACATCGGATAGACCCTGGATTTAAGATTTTCATCCATCCAGCCAATAGCTCCATGGTGAAAAGCAACGATATTGGCAGGAGCCATATAACCTTCACCACTTCTACGGATTACTTGCCGTCTATCCATGTTATCAAGCTGGGCTTGAAGGCTTTTTGCATCAACATTGCGTTTTTTAGCTATCTCCGCAGCGGTCATTACGCCAGACACATCCAGCAGTATCTCCGCTTCTTCAGAGGTCATCATCGCCTCCAGTATTTTAGGGAAATACTTTGAGCCGGGGGCACCCATTTTCTCCGATAATCTATCAAAAACATTACTATTCGGCACTTGCACCTCCTATTTTGCATCAGTTTACATACATTGATCCTGGTATTAGGTTTTGCTTATTTTACACTTTTGGACTAACGGTATCAACGAAAAGAAACTGTGATTTTTCTCAAATCACGTTGCTTCCTTGAATTACAGTCCTCTGGTATGAAAGAATAGCTGCAGAAAAAATGGAGGAGAAAATGGGAAGTCAAACTGACATATATAAGAAATTTGCGGAAAGGTACGGGATGCCGGGTTCTGAGCTTTTTATCAAGGTACTGAATGGTATGATAACGCCTGAAGAAGGTGAAATACTCCTTGAGTTACAGAATCCGGTAACTATCCCAGAGCTTGCCAGGAAGGTTGGAATCGACGAGAACCAGCTTCAGAAAAAACTGGATGATGTGGCGAAAAGAGGGGTGATTCGGCCTGTGAAGGACGGCTATTCTCTGCCGCCACATATCATGCTGATGTGTCACTGGACTCAAAATAAGAGTGTTGAAGTCGATAGATTATGGACGGACTTCTTCTTTAAGGAGTGGCGTTACGAAATAGCAGAACAGTCGCACAAGAGGAGGCTGACGGGGAAGTGGTCGACACACCGCATTGTACCGGCTCTTCAGGCTCTTGCCGCCAGCCCTCATATCCCACCTGAGAAAATACTGTGGTATGAGAATTATGAGGTAATGTTCAGGAGGTCAAAATTGATATTATTCCTACCTTGCTCCTGCCGTACCCAGCACCGTCAGTGCAACAACAAGATGGAATTATGTGTGCACGTTATACTGGATGATGATAAGGATGAAAATAGATTTGCCGGGATTCTCGAGCGATGGCCTAACCTGAAACCTAAAACCTATCAAGAAGCAATGGATGAAATGTATGCGGCTGAGGACGCTGGACTGGGCCATTTATCCTTGAACTTTCCCCGGTTGGAGGAAGCCTGTAACTGGTGTGAGTGCTGCTGCCGGGTAGTCAATCCTCTCATCCATGCCGGATTGGATTATGACCTGATGGACCCCTCCAAAAGCCGGTTCCAGGCCAGTATCGACCCGGATCTCTGTAATGGCTGCCAGACCTGTATGGAAAGGTGCATATTTGGAGCCGTAGACATGGTAAAGGTAGCTGGCTCAAAGAAGTTGAAGGCCCGGGTAACAGAAAAAAAGTGTATGGGCTGCGGTCTTTGTGTCTATACATGTCCCCAAAAAGCAATAAGGTTTGATATCGTCAGACCACCGGAACATATCCCCAACATAAGCCAGGAGCAGGTGTTTTCCTGGGGACCTCCTGCTTCTCAAGAAGAAATCAAAAGAGCCTATGAACCCCGAACAGGCTAATGTAGTTTATCAGGGTGAAGCTACAACATATTAACATTGTAAGCAAATCCCTATTAAGTTATAATCCAGACAAATATGCAGGGAGGGAAGGCTAATATGATTACTGAGTTTTATATGCCACTGAAGGTCATTATTGGTGAAGGGAGTATCGACCGGCTTGGAGAGGAAGCTAAGGCTATCGGGAAGAAAGCCCTCATTGTCACGTATCCGGATATCCGCAAAGTGGGTGTGCTGGATAAAATCGTCGTTCAGCTGGATAAAAACGGAGTGGCAACGATTGTCTTTGAAGAAGTCGAGCCTAATCCACGGAGCACCACGATCGATAAAGGTGCTGACATTGCGCGTAAGGAAAAGGCAGACCTGATTATTGGCCTGGGCGGTGGCAGCGCCATGGATTCCGCCAAGGGAATTGCTACCGCCAGCACCGGGACAGCACCGATATGGGACTACGTTATGCGTAAAGCGCAGGTCAGTGCTCCCGCTCCGGCTATAATCCAGATACCGACACTGGCAGGCACCGGCTCCGAGCTTAACCAGGTGATGGTCATTACCAACTGGCAGACTCACGACAAGAATATTATGTTTAGCCCGGTCGCGCTTGCCAGGGTATCCATAGTAGACCCTGCCCTGACAATTTCCGTGCCCAGGAGACAGACCGCCTCCGGTGGAGCCGATACCTTCGCCCACCTGGTTGAGTACTACCTGATGCCTGATTTTCGCCTGCCTCTTAATGATGCTTTTAGAGAAGCAGTGATGCGTACGCTGGTAGAGTTTTTACCAAAAGCGCTGGCAAAACCGGATGATATAGAAGCGCGTACCCAGCTCTCCTGGGCCAGTACGATCGCTATGTCCAATCTGGCAAGACTTGGCGGCACCGTCGGGTCGATGACCTGCCATAACATCGAACACGCCGTTAGTGCCTACTACGATATTGCTCATGGGGAAGGTCTGGCAGCACTCCTGCCCGCCTGGATGCGGCATATCGAGCCGGTAAGAAAACAGAGATTGGATATGCTGGGTAATAATGTCTTCGGGAAATCCGATGGTATAAAAGCTACCGAGGAGTGGTTTAAAGAGATCGGGGTAAACTTCAAGCTGACCGACCTTGGCTGCAAGAAAGAACGCGCCGATGAAATCGCGGAGATTACATTAAGGTCCAAACCAATGCTCGCAGCACACCCCAGACCTCTGGATGAAACGGCGGTAGCACAGATATACCGCGAGTCTTGTTAGGAATTTTTAGACTCAAGTAATTGATAGATGATTCCGATAAAAGATGAGATAGACCTCCATCGCCTGACTGTAGACGAAGCCCTCCCCAAGCTCGATAATTTCTTACACGCAGCATATCGAGCTGGATTGTATCGGGTATGGGTCGTCCACGGCAAGGGCTCAGGCGTCCTACGCCAGGAAGTCGGACGTTTCCTGTCAAAACATTCATTAGTAAAATCTCACAGACTAGCTGACCGTTATCATGGAGGTATAGGAGCCACCCAGGTAGAACTCAGTGAATGGTAAACAATAATACTCACAAAATCTATAATTTTGCGGGGCATATACTTAGTTAGAGGAGGACAATACGTCTGATGTAATTAGTCTCCGGTAAAATACGTAAATTTTTTAGCTCTTGAATATAATCCCATCTCTCTAAAGAGTTTGTCCGAAAATGTAACATAAACATTTGATTATATCATTACTTCGAAAATAGCGTTCTGGATTCCCGATCATGTCGGGAATGGACTTTTTGAGCAGTTTAAGACAGTTTCACGATTGGATAGATAAATATTTGACACAAATGACATAATAAATAGATAATATATTATTACCTATTTCAAAAATAGCATAAAGGAGGTGCCTGAGGAAGTATGAAAAGAAGACGTATATTGAAAATAGGGTGGTTACTTTTGACGGCGATACTGATAATTGCTACACTACTAACTTCCTGTGCTGAGGAGGAGGGTGCCACTGAGAAGCCTGTATCTAAGGTAGAAAATAAGAACCCTGAAACATTTGTCTATGCAACCATTGGTCCCCCTGATTCTCTTGACCCGGCTTATGCCTACGACACTGCCAGCGGTGAGGTAATACAGGCTGTTTACGAAAACCTTATCTTCTATGATGGGGAAAGCGCAACCACCTTTGTCCCGATGCTGGCTACCGAATGGAATATCTCGGCAGACGGTAAGACCTACCGATTCAAGATACGGGAGGGAGTCAAGTTCCATAACGGCAATACCCTGATTCCAGAAGATGTCGAATACTCATTCGAGCGTGGTATGGTTCAGGACTACGGAGCCGGTCCACAGTGGATGCTGTTTGAGCCATTGTTTG
>CAYOHA010000194.1:0-5461 GCA_964403625.1 uncultured Dehalococcoidales bacterium
ATGGCATTGTCTTAGGTATCCGGAGTGATATATCTTCATCAGTCAAAGAAGATTTCGTTAACACTGGTACGGCTCATATACTAGCTATCTCAGGCCAAAACCTTAGCATTGTCGCTGGTATGCTAGTTAGTCTTGGCATCTGGCTTTTCGGCAGGAAAGGCTATATCTACGTCTGGCTGGCACTGGGGTCAATCTGGTTTTTTGCATTGCTTACCGGCATGCACCCGCCGGTGCTGAGAGCTACAGTTATGGCCAGCTTATTCCTTGTTGCTGAGCTTATGGGAAGGCAGCGTAGTGCTGTCACAGCTTTATTCTTTGCTGCTGCGGTAATGATAGGTATCAGTCCTCAAGTCCTATGGGATGCCTCTTTCCAGATGAGTTTTGCAGCTGTGGCTGGCCTAATTTTTGTTTTCCCACTTTTCCAATCGCAATGTAGAAAAGCGATTAATACTAGACTGGGTGAGAGTGGGATATTTGTATCAATAGCTAATTTTATCGCTGATAGCTTCAGTGTGAGTCTAGGAGCAATCATTGCCGTGTGGCCGCTAATTTCCTACTACTTTGGTATCATATCACCGGTGACTCCTGTAGCTAACCTGTTTGCCCTACCCTCTGTGGCCGGTATCATTTTCACCGGGATTATTACTGGATTTACAGGGCTTGTCTTCATACCTGCGGCACAAATTATTGCCTGGATAGCCTGGTTATTCACCTCATATTTGCTACTAGTAGTCAATATTTTTGCCACTATTCCCTTTATCGAAGAGGGATCAATTAGTGTTAAACTGGTATGGATCTACTATTTTGCCCTTACTCTGGTTATCTGGCTCATTAGTAACAAGAAGAAGGTTTTGGAGCTAATGTTAAGAGTGACTAGTCTTTTCTTTAGAATTCCACGAAAATTTGTTTTTATTCCTTTACTGGTGGTAGCCATTCTGGTAGCGTTTGCTGCTACGACAATGCCTGATAACAGGCTTCATATCAGCTTCATTGATATAGGGCAGGGTGATGCCATCCTGATTCGAAGAGGTAGTCAGCAGGTTCTTGTTGACGGAGGTCCAAGTCCGCAGGAAATTGCTCTGGCACTGGGTAAGGAGATGCCTTTCTGGGATCGAACTATAGAAATGGTTATATTAACTCATCCCCATGCTGATCACATTACAGGACTGATAGAAGTTTTAAAGAGGTATGGAGTAGGGCAGGTACTATACCCGTCATTGGAATATGGGTCTCTTTTATATAATGAATGGCTTAGCTTGCTTGAAGAAATGGGTATTGAATCAACTCTAGCTCAGACTGGACAGCAGATAGATTTTGGGAATGGAATAGTAATGGAAATACTCAATCCCCAGACTCCTGTCCTGACCGGTACTGAGTCAGATATCGATAATAATAGTGTGGTGTTACGTTTGGAGATGGGTAAGATAAGTTACCTGTTTGGTGCCGATATAATGAGCGAGGCAGAATTTGAACTGACTGCTCGGAGGGCTAATTTGTCCAGCAACGTGCTAAAGGTTGCTCATCATGGTTCGGCTACATCTACCAGTGAGGAATTTCTGGCGGTAGTCAATCCCAGTATAGCTATTATCTCAGTTGGAGAAGGTAATCCTTTCGGTCATCCCAGCCTTGAGGTGATAGAAAGACTTGAGGATAAATTAGGGCGGCAAAACGTCTATCGCACTGATGAAGATGGCACGGTAGAACTTATTACCGATGGAGAAAGGCTATGGCTGAGCGTAGAGCGATAAGGCTTATGATATAATATGGTGTCGTTTAATAATTCAGTATAGGAGGTACTTATCTTGGATGTAAAGGTTGAGGAGTACGATAGCGCAATTCGGCAAATTGTACCTGAGAAGGTAACTGTGGAGCAGGTTGCTACCGGCTTTGGCTTCACTGAAGGTCCTATCTGGTATGGTGATTGTCTTCTTTTCAGCGATATACCTAGAAACCGAATAATATGTTGGCGTATGTATAGTGATGGCCCAGAAGTAACTACCTATCGACGTCCTAGTGGTAACTCAAATGGCCTGACCCTGGATAGGAGCGGTCGCCTTATTGTTTGTGAATCAAGCACGCGGCGGATAACCCGTACCGAGGTAGATGGCTCTGTCTCGGTGCTAGCAGAAAAGTATGAGGGTAAACGGATTAACAGCCCCAATGATGTTGTAGTCAGGTCTGACGGTAGTATTTATTTCACCGACCCATTTACACTATTTTCATTTGGCAAGCCTGTTCCGCCGCAGGAATTGTCCTTCAATGGAGTATTTCGTATCGCTCCTGACGGCGAGTTGATGTTGCTGGTGGACGATTTTCAAACACCTAACGGGCTATGTTTCTCACCAGACGAGTCCATACTCTACATCAATGATACTAGGCAACGCCATATTAGAGCTTTTAATGTTAGTCCGGAGGGCAGTCTCAGCAACGGACGGATGTTTTTTGAAATGCAAACTCAGGAACGCGGAGCGCCTGATGGTATGAAGGTTGACCAGCAGGGTAATGTATACTGCACTGGTCCTAGTGGAATCTGGATCATTGAGCCAGGCGGGAAATATTTGGGGCGTATTATTATGCCGGAGATGCCGGCGAATTTCGCTTGGGGAGATTCCGACTGGAAAACTCTCTATGTCACTGCTCGTACCAGCATCTACCGTTTAAGACTGAATATACCTGGCGTAGCCCCTTATAAAATTTCGTCATTTATGTAAAGAAAGCTGTGGTTTAGGGTGGAGGAATAAGGCTTGGGGTAAGGTTGGTAAACAATTAATTCCGTTTTGGTTGACGTGGGGATTCTGTAAACCTTATAATTCATATAATAATAGAAAGGAGAGAAGTTTTTTATGGTAGGGATTGTTTCGTATGGAGCCTACGTGCCCTTACGCAGGCTGGGTAAGGGCACTCAGGGGTGGCGTTCGCCAAATGAAAAAGCAGTCGCCTATTACGATGAAGATACACTAACAATGGCGGTGGCGGCTGCAGTTGACTGTATAGGTGATATAGACCGCCAGACGATTGATGGGCTTTACTTCGCTTCGACAACCGGACCATACAAAGAGAAGATGATAGCGACGACTGTTGCCTGCGCCGCTGACCTCCGACGTGATATTCTGACTGCAGACTGTGTTGACTCATTGAGGTCAGGGGCCGGTGCTTTGAGAATGGCTATAGACACAGTCAAGGCGGGCTCAGCTAAACTCATAATGGTAACCGCCAGTGACTGCCGCCTTGGCCCACCTCGCGGCGAGCTTGACCAGAACTTTGGCGATGGCGCTGCCGCCTTTATCATCGGGGATAAGAATGTCGTGGCAACCCTTGAAGCCACCTACTCCGTCTCGAACGAACTATTCGATGTATGGCGTGGAGATACTGCCAGCTTTGTCCATACCTGGGAGGACCGCTGGGTCTATGAGGAGGGGTACTTCAAGGTACTTCCGCCGGCAATTAATGAGTTCCTGAAGAGATGTGGACTCACCAAGAAAGATATTACCAAGGCTATCTTCTATGGACCCAATCCTCGTAGGCACGGCGAAATGGTAAAAATGCTGGGATTTGAACCACCTCAGATTCAGGATCCCCTCTTCAGCAAGATGGGAGATACCGGTGCCGCCTTCGTCCCGATGTTGCTCGTCTCTGCTCTGGAGAATGCCAAACCGGGTGACAAGCTCCTTTGTGCCAGCTATGGCAATGGCGCTGATGTCATGCTCTTTCAGGTAACCGACCAGATAACCAAAGTCAGACCTAAACGGGGAATGAAAGTGCACCTGGCAGCCAAGATGATATTCCCCAGCTACGACCAGTACCTCGGCTTCCACCACCAGGCAGGAAACCCGGAAGGAGGTGGAGGACCATCGGCTTCAGTCATCGCCCGGGAAGTTGAGGAAATTTACCCGCTCCGCGGCACCAGGTGCCGGGTCTGCGGGACCGTCCAGTACCCGCCGCAAAGGGTATGCACCAATTGTAAGACCAAGGACCAGCTCGATTCGTTCCGCCTTTCGGATAAGAAAGCAAAAATCTTCACCAGGGTGCTGGACTATGCCGCCCCCGTTCCCGGATATGACTCGCCCTCGGTTGACCTACTGATTGACTGGGAATGCGGCGGTAGGGCTAATTTCGCCCTGACCGATAAGAAAAACAGGGTTGAAGATGTCCCGATGGGCATGGAGGTGGAAATGACCTTCAGAAAACTCCGTGCCGGCGGGGGAATCCATAGCTACTGGTGGAAAGCCATGCCGCTCAGAGAAACCTGGCTAGAGAAGGAGGAAAAGTAAATGGCTTTAGGTAATATCAAGGATAAAATCGCTATTGTTGGAATGGGATGTGTTAAATTCGGTGAGAACTGGGAACAGAGTGCTTCCGATATGATGGTAGACGCCGCTTACGAAGCTTTTCAGGACGCCGGCATAGAGTCAAAAGATATCGAGGCAGCCTGGTTCGGCTCCACCCAGATTGGACTGGGTGAACCCCTGGCCTACGCCCTCAAGTTCGAGTATATCCCGGTGACCAGAGTCGAAAACCTCTGCGCCACCGCTTCGGATGCCTTCAGGAATGCCTGCTTTGCTGTAGCCGCCGGAATGTACGATGTGGTTTTGGCCCTGGGATGCGAGAAACTGAAGGATACCGGCCAGGGTGGCCTCGGCGGTGGTGGTGGGGGCGGAGGAGCCGGCAGCGGGCTGGGAGTACCCTCGGGAGGTCCGCATACCGCTTTCGCGCGTATGGCTAACAGGTATATGGAACATTACGGCTGGAGTTACGAGGATTTCAAGCCTATCCTGGCAAAGATTGCCGTCAAGAACCACTATAACGGCTCCCTCAACCCTAAAGCCCACTTCCAGCGGGCAATAACGGAAGAGCAGGCAATGAATGCCCCGATGATGTCCTGGCCCCTGGGACTCTACGACTGCTGCGGGGTGAGCGACGGAGCAGCCGCAGCTATCATCACAAGGGCTGACCTGGCTAAGAACTTCAGGGATGACTATGTCCTGGTCAAGGGAATCGGACTGGCGGTCGGAGCCAGACAGGGATGGCTGAGACAGGATGAAGATATGGTCCACATGGAACCAACGGTGCAAGCCGGAAAGCAGGCATATGCGCAGGCAGGCATAAAAGACCCCTTTAAGGAGATAGACCTTGCCGAGGTCCATGACTGCTTCAGCATCACCGAGCTGGTGATAATGGAGGACCTGGGCTTTGCCCCTCGGGGAAAAGCACCGGAATATATCAAGGAAGGCAGGTTTACCCTTGAGGGAGACCTGGCGGTCAACCCCGATGGCGGACTGAAGTCCTTCGGTCACCCCATCGGCGCCAGCGGGCTAAGAATGCTCTACGAAATCTACAAGCAGATGCAGGGTAAGGCTGGTCCCCGCCAGAGGAAGAATCCTACCCTCGGTCTCACCCATAACTTTGGCTTTAACCCCGGCAGTGGCGTCGGCAGCGTTACTATCCTGGGACAGAGAGACTA
>CAYOHA010000195.1:0-2014 GCA_964403625.1 uncultured Dehalococcoidales bacterium
TAATAGCAGAAAAAACTGGAAGAGACCTCCGTCTAACCTGATAGCTACTCCGCTCAATACCGAGAGTAAACTCACCAGCAACATCCTCCCATTCCTGCCACTTGGTATAAGACTCATTCTTGTGCTCCACTATACCATTACTGACGAGGACTTCACCGGTAACATCTTCCCAGGTATCTGTTCCCAGTAGCCAGTCGGCTTTGTGACTTAAACTTCCTTCTCTGGAAAAAATAGAGTACTCCATATATTCACCAAAGATATATTTAAGAGTATTTACAGCTATGAAGTCGGCCAGTTCAGCCGTTTTGGAAAAATCACTATGACCATGGTCTCCATAGTAGATGACGTCTGCGGCATCAGAATACTGGGCTGAGATTGGTATAATACTGTCATCCATATCTCTGGGTAGGGGGTCAACGCCAGCATAGTTATAATTTTCGGTAAGCGGTGCCGATTCTGCGGATATAAAAGCTAACCAGTGTCTGTTCTCACTGACCCATTGTCCGTCTCGAGAGCTGTCATAGTAGATTACAGAATCTAAAACCCCCATGTCCGAGATGAACCACTGGGCTCGGGCATAATCTATTATAGAGCCTCCACCGGGAGCATAATAATACTGCATGCTCTTAACAGGGCTGTTGATGGTTACCACCAGAACTACCTTGTCAGCAAGACCACCAATATTCTTAGCTACGGCGTAAAGGGCAGCCTTACCTCCCATACTATGCCCAACCAGAACCAGGTTCTTTTTATTGGCAAAATGCTTATTGATACTATCGGCAATATTTCTAGCCCAGGTATCAATATCGACATTGTTTGGATAGCACCTTGCCAGGGTGTCAGTCCGAATCTCAATGCCAGGATTGGCCTGCATATATCCAGAGATAAACGCTGGCAGCTTTTCCAAAATGAGATCCTGCACAAGCTGAGAAGAACAGGGATTACCACCGGCACCGTGAAGAAAGACAAAGTTCAATTCCTTAACCTGGACAGGATTAGCCGGGGCTGATTGTGCCGGGCTTGATATGGTAAGACAAGCACATAGTAAAATAGCGATTAACAGTGCCGCTCGTTTGATAGTATTGCTAAACATTCTACCGACTAACCTACATTCTTACCTTCTTACCGTTGTCCGAGCCAGGTCCCAGACATACTCATAGAGGTGCAGTCCTTTACTGGAAGCGACCAACTCTCCGTCAGCGACACCTATCTCGCTGGACATATATTCTTTAAGCAGCTGGATAGCAGCAAGGTTAGAGGGGAAACCAGCCCAAAGGTCCCAGGACCTGAAATAGGTAAAGAAGTGCAGCTTTCCTTCGCGAATTCTGGTGTCTATCCCCCTCAAGCACGGTGGGTCTGAGAGATAGATAGACTGGCCGTCACCCACCGACATATAAGCCTGGTTGGTATTATAGCCGTCCTCTTTATACATTTTTATTACTTCGGCAATCTGTTTCTCCAGGTACTGGCCGTAGGTATACTGTTCTTCTTCAGCTTTATGGGCTGTCATCAGGTAGGGGAGGTAGCTTTCGATGTACTCCATAGAGGTGGGTGGTGGCACACCCTGGGGCACATCCGGAATCAGGGGTCTTGTTTCCGGATGTCTGATCTGGACAACCACGTAGTCAAGCTCTTTACGGCGCTGTCCAGCGTAACTTCCCCGGTCAACCTTATACTCATATCCTTCGGTAAGAGTTTTGCCCAGGCAAAGGAACCATGCCTCAGAAAGGTCTCTGGCATCAATCACTGATACTTTCATAATGTAAAATCAACCTCTATTGCTGTAATTATTTGTTAAATTAACTTCCTAATTTGGATATAATACTATCCCCCATATTATGTCATCGAAAGAGGAGTATGGCAAGCTTCCATTAGTAATATTTTAGTCATCTATTATGTAAAAATGCTGAAGCAATGATGGCACTTGAGATATAGAAAAACAGAAAAGGTTAAAAAACCCCTCCCCAGATTACTTCGTCGTCCTTCACGTTGTGAAGGACTCCTCGTAATGACA
>CAYOHA010000195.1:2114-5452 GCA_964403625.1 uncultured Dehalococcoidales bacterium
TCCTTTATGTTCATACACTCTTCTGGTTAAATCGCTAGTAATACCGGTATAGAGTACAGTGTAGCTTGAGTTGGTTAATATATAAACATAGAATTGTTTATTCATTGATCAATTCTTTATATATTTTTTGACTTAAACACCACCTCCCCAGATTACTTCGTCGTCCTTCACGTTGTGAAGGACTCCTCGTAATGACAGAGGAAGAATATTCTATTTTGTTTCAATAAGTCATTGCGAACCTCGATTTATCGAGGTGAAGCAATCTGGTGGGGGGGAAAACTAATTCAAAATTACTTACTGCTATTTTTTACAATTATCACCACATGTCTATATAGAGAAGTCATTTTTAAAATTCCAGAGATAAATCTCGCCATTCTGGATTCATACCTTCGATTAACTTAATTTTATTCCGTCTGGAACCTGCCTTTATTTGCTTTTCTCTATAAATGGCACTCTCGGCATCATTAAATACTTCATAGTATACCAGTTTATTAGTACTATATTTTGTAGTAAATCCTCGTATTGTTTTTCCTTTATGTTCATACACTCTTCTGGTTAAATCGCTAGTAATACCGGTATAGAGTGCTGTATAGCTTGGATTGGTTAAAATATAAACATAATATTGCTTATTCATTAATCAATTCTTTATATATTTTTTGACTTAAACACCACCTCCCCAGATTGCTTCATTACATTCGCAATGACGAGGGCGAAGCCATTTTAACTGACAATCGAGACTAACTACAAAGGCAGGAAAAGCAACCTTTTGTTTCATTATGTCATTATGAACGAAACGTGGCAACATCCTATTATCACTCTTTACGTCATTGCGAGCTTCGATTTATCGAGGCGTGGCAATCTGGTGGGGAGGATTAAATTAGGAATATTTGCAGTCACTTCAACGTTGGTGAATGAATGCATAGCTAGAGAAAAGGGCAATTAAATAATCTCTATCGCTTATTGCGGAAAAGATTGAGGAATCTATCCTCGTACTCCTGAAACAGTCCCCAGCGCTCAAGCTCGTCTTTGAGCTCGTCAGGTCTGCACTCGCCACGGGCAACTTTATCGAAGAGTTCGTCAATCCTGACTCTCGCGTCTGCCGGAGTACCCTGAGCATCTACATTTAAGAGCCCTCGCTGTCCCATTTGTTTGAGATTATAAGGTGCTGAACTGCGGGTAATTTCGAAAATAAATTTCATCAGTGACACGTCCCAGAGATCATCTTCGCCCTTAATAATGGCTGCCAGCGGGTCGCCGCGTTTATCGATTTCAGCATTCAGTTTATCAACCACCGAAGAGATATTATCCGAGACAATATTAAGTTCTTTAGGCTCATTCCGGTATGTGTAAAAAAGGCCGTGGATATTTCTTTCTCCATATTGTTCGATCAGAGCTTCAAAATATCTCCTGGCTTCCAGACCAAACCCCTCAAGACGGGAAAGATAATAGGGCGTGACAATTTTAGGTCTTTCGGCAATAACCCTGCCCTCTCTAACTACGGTCTCGGAGATATTGTTCATTAATTCCGAGTAAGCCGGTTCAGTAATAAGGTAATAGTATATATTAGTGGTACCAAAGGTATACAGGCTCTGCTTCGGAGCCCTTAATATCTCGGTACGCCTGACGACATATTCAATTCTCTTATCAATATCCATGCTTTTTCTCAAAGGATGATAATGCTTTCATCATCTTCTAGGATATTTCTGATAGTTCTCGCTTGTATTCGTTGAGGTGGGTAAGGTATGGAGAATCCAGCTGCATCTGCAACTTTCGCCATTCCTGCTGGAACTGAGGTTGCCTCTCGACGTCTATTTTCATACTGATCAACGGGCTAAGCTGTTGCTGCAATGCCTGCTGTATCTTGTTAGCAACATCTGCCTTCAGTGATTCATAAGCCTGCTTTCTTTGCTGTTCACCCTCCTTCTCATAATGGTTGAAGAGGTATCTTATCTTGCTGAAGATGTTCTCGGCTTTTACCTTATCACTTTTCAGGAGCTTAAGACCATCCATTGTTTTCTTGTTTTGTTTCTTAATAAAGTCGTTCTTAGGCAGGCTAATATTTCTAACCAGTATTTCTGCAGCCCCTCCCATAACATACTTTTTTGTTTTTTCTTCATACTGGCTTAGCTCAGCTACCAGGTTAATCTTTTCTTTCAGATAGCTGGCGGCTATTTTTTCTCCCTCAGGGACATACTTCCATTTAAGGCGTTCCTCATCAGTCGCCTCGCCAAGTTTTTCCACTTTTTCCATAGCTATTTCGAGAGCACTCTTTATATCAGCCATAAGTCCTCGATACATATAATAATACTCAGGTTTTTCTACTTTATTATACTATACGGCTAAAAAAGCTCAAAGAGGTCAGGTTGTTTTGTTCAATCTTAGTGAGTGTGCAATCCAACATTGATTAATTGTCATTACGAGTCCATCCAGACGCAGTCTGGAGGCGAAGTAATCTGGTGGGGTGGGTTTGAGTAAGGATTATTTGCAAGCACGTTTTACGTTTAGGAACGCCTGAGTTGCTAGATAAACCATCTCAAATTTTAGTTTTTAAGTTGTAACTTCCCCTCCCCAGATTGCTTCGGTGTCCCTCACAAAGTGAAGGACGCCTCGCAAAGACATATCAATTTTTTTACTAACCATGATCGAATAAAACCAGTCAGTTCTTTCTTGAACCTATAGCATGTATTCATTCAAGTAGAATATTTGGAAGACAAATAAAGAGAGGGGCGCCCTGCCGACGTTCCCAAAAAACTCTGGCAGGCAAGCGCCCCTCTCAAACTTTCCTGAATAGCAACTATGTTAGTCTTGCCCTACGGCACTCAGAGTCTCGAACATCTGGTGGTAGATGCCCTGTTTGGCTATGAGTTCCTGGTGAGAGCCTTCTTCGACGACTTTCCCATGCTCAAGGACGACAATGCGGTCAGCATTAGTCACCGTGGAAAGCCTGTGAGCGATAATAAGGCAGGTGCGACCCTGAGAAATATGGCGAAGGGCTTCCTGCATAATGCGTTCTGTGTTGGTATCCACATTGGAGGTGGCTTCATCGAGTATCAGAATGGAAGGATTGGCGACAATGGCGCGGGCAAGGCAAACAAGCTGGCGCTGTCCGGCGCTAAGGTTGCCACCCCTTTCTCCTACCTCGGTACCATAACCCTTCTCCAGACGCATAATAGCTTCATGAACACCAGCGGCTTTAGCTGCCTCGACGATTTCTTCGTGGCTGGCATCTATATTCCCATAACTAATATTACTTTCTATTGTACCGGAGAAAAGGTAGGGGTCCTGAGGTACAATACCTATCTGACGTCTTAACGATTGTTGAGTGACTGAAGCTACAT
>CAYOHA010000196.1:0-5450 GCA_964403625.1 uncultured Dehalococcoidales bacterium
TGAAGTACTTAAGCAGGGGTTACGCCGCAAAGGGGTAAAATTTTCCTGGGCGGACCCGAAATCTAGCCTTCTTGAAGCAACACTCTCGAGGGGAGACCGTCGGCTGGGGAAAGTCATCTATCGCGCCTGGAAACTAGGCTGCTCCTTTGACTCCTGGGGCGAACACTTTAACTTTAATAACTGGCTGCGTGCCTTTGAAGAGTCCGGGCTTGAACCCGGCTTCTACGCTCAGCGGCAGCGCTCCCTGGACGAACTACTGCCCTGGGCTCATATCGATACCGGTATTACTACCGATTTCTTGAAGCGGGAATACCAGCGCTCGCTGGAATTAAGAGAAACTCCAGACTGCCGTATCGGAGTCTGTAACGTCTGTGGACTGGAATACTCCCAGCCAGCCTGTCAGAAAAAAGTCAGTTAATTTGAGTCAAAAAACATATTAAAAAGTTATGAGTAAAGCTATATGATAGCTTGAACAGTAAAAAGACTTCCGAAACAATCCAGCGCGAAGTTATCGGTCATGCCGGCTACGAAATCGCTAACCATCTGACCCTTATTGGTATTGTCAGGATATTTCATATCATTCAAGAACTGAGCGAATACTTCACAAGGATAATTTGGATAATTGCCATTCATTATGTCCTCTAGTATATTGTTATCTTCGAGGATGTCGATGAAATAGGTAAACAACTCTTTTAGTATTAGATAGATACGTTCGTCTTGCCCAACTAATTTCGGATAGAGTTATATGGCATTATAGTTGAAATCTTTCATTTTAACCATAGCTTCATAGATTTCATCTGAAAATCGTAGATAATTTAAACCAAGGCTATTCGTGACAAGATCGTTTATCAGTGTGCCAATTATTTGGCTGTTATTGGTTCCCAATACCCTTTTAATAGGTCCCGGCAATTGGTCAGGCTCTAGCAGATGAGCCATACAAGCATCTTCAAAATCTCGACCAAGATATGAGATAGTATCGGACATACGTACAACGTTACCTTCAATAGTAGCGGGGCTTTGATTTCGAGCGGCAGTTACATCAACAGACCTGATATCCTTCCTATATTGCGGAACAATAGATTGCTCATTTGGTTCGCCATAATGACAGACAACACCATCTCTAACCTCGAAGGTCAAACTTAATGGTTCATGTAAACTATTTTGGAAGAAATCAATTACTCGTAGACTTTGCGCCTCATGATAAAAAGGTGCTAGCTTGTTTTCCTTGTGCTTCCTATTGAATTCCTTATGAATCCTTTCCAAGGCTTTCTCTCCGAGATGCCCAAATGGGGGATGTCCTAGATCATGAGCTATAGCAATAGCTTCAGCTAAAGTAACATTTAAATCTAAACGTCTACATATGGTTGAGCATATTGAAGAAACGTGAAGAGAGTGCTCCATCCTAGTACATATATGGTCATCTTTGGGAGAGAAAAACACCTGAGTCTTGTGCTTCAATCGACGAAAAGGTAGAGAATGCAGGACTCTGTGGGAATCTCGTTCAAAGGGAGTTCGAAAAGGGTCTTCGGAAATTTGACTTTTCCTACCTAAACTAGCCGTACTTTTCTTTGCATATTTAGGGAAATGATTTTCTAAAGCGAGAATTTTCTTCTCATATCCTGGATCCATCGCGATCTGTGATTAACCTATTCTACTTATGTGTGACTAATTGTATTTTTGTCTTTACATAACTTGTAAAAGATATAGAAAGTTCAGGCAAACTATGGAACAAAGTATTTCCTTCCTCGCAGACTCCCCATGCCATAAGGTTTGGGCGTTGTGGTTCATGGTCATTTGTACAATACGACCTGAAATCCGTTATTATCCCGAATATTTTCTTGCGGAGAGCATGGGCATAACCTAACTCGATGCAGGTACCACTATCGACATCTTGACCATCTAATAAGGCAACTACAATCTCTGATTGTTTTAAGGTGTTTATGTCAAGATTAAAGATTTGTGTCCGAGTAGGTCCTTTGCCTAGTTCACCACCATCCCTATGCGGAAGGAAAAAATCATTAACAGGATCAAGATGTGCTGCCCGAGCAAGAGAATCTACCATTTTTTCTAAGAATTCTCGCTCTGCCTGCGAAAACAAAGGACCAGCTATATATACCAAATGACTCATAATAATCTCCTCCTAAGCAGAAAGGAGTATTTGTTGTAATTATTACATATCCTTGGTATGGAAATAAAGAGGGCGTGCGAAAATTTTTACAGAAACGCAGTTCTTGCTAAAACTAAAGCTGCAATTTATATTTTTTTCAATTAAAAGGCTATATTACTTTATTCACTTAAGTTGCCTCAAAACAGGTGATGGCAACTACTTTGTCCCCTTCCTCTAACCTCATCAACCTTACTCCCTGGGTACTCCTGCCCTGAATGGTAATCCCTTTCTTGGGATCTTTTTCTTTAGCTGGTGTGCGGATGACAACGCCATCGGCAGATATAATCATTACCTGCTGAGATAACGAGGTCAGTTTAGCAGCTGCTACCTCTCCTGTCTTCTCAGTAATCCTGAACGTTCTGACCCCTTTGCCAGCCCGTTTCTGCTTAGGGTAAATTTCTATATTAGTGAGCTTCCCGAAGCCATTGGCAGTAATAACTAAAAGGAAGTCCTTGGGGTAGGCAACCTCCATACCGATAACTCCATCATCTGGAGAAAGGCGGATTCCGGATACCCCACCGCTGGTCCGTAAGCTTGCTCGCAGACTGGAGACAGCGAATCGGATTGACTGGCCCTTTCGCGTCATCATCATAACATCGTCTTTATCGGTAGCCAGACGCGCTGCTACCAGCTCATCACCTTCCTCGACATCCATTGCAATAAGCCCGCTACTACGCACTACCAAGAACTGGTCTGAAGCCGTCTTCTTGATTTCACCATGGAGGGTCGCCAGCAACAAGTAGGAATTCGGGGTAAATTCAGTCAATGCTACAATATCAGTAACTCTCTCATTTTCAGCAATCGGAAACAGGTTAATCACGGCTAATCCTTTTGCGGTTCTTGAGCTACCGGCGGGGATTTCATAGCACTTGAGGCGGAAGACCCTCCCCGTATTGGTAAAGAAAAGGAGGCTATCATGGGTATCAGCTACTACCAGCAGCCGTGCAACATCATTCTCTCTTACCGGCATACCGGTAATACCTTTACCTCCACGATGTTGTATCGTGTAGAGATTGGATGGTACCCTTTTCACAAATCCTCTGTTGCTAAGTGTTACTACTACCCTCTGGTGTGGGATAAGGTCTTCTTCGTTAAATTCTACTTCTCCCTTCAGACTTATCTCGGTCCGTCGTGGGTCACCATACTTGGACTCAAACTCGGTTACCTCATCCCTTATCAGAAGAAGCACTCTTCTGGGATTAGCCAGAAGTTCTTCCAGGTAAGCGATATTTTTCAAAACCTCAGTATATTCATCAAAAATTTTCTGCCTTTCCAGATTAGCTAACCGGCGTAGTTGCATATCGAGAATGGCTTGCGCTTGAATCTGGGACAGGCCAAAATCAGTCATTAGACTTTGGCGAGCTTTTTCGGCAGTCTCGGACTTGCGTATGGTAGCTATAACCTTATCTATCTGGTCAAGAGCGATTTTCAAACCTTCCAGGATATGTGCTCTGGCTTTAGCCCCTTTTAACTCAAATCTGGAGCGCCGGGTAATCACCTCGCGGCGGAAATCTATAAAACTCTGAAGTGCCTCCTTCAGGCTAATCACCCGGGGCTGTCCATCAACCAGAGCCAGCATATTAACGAAGAAAGCCGATTGCATAGCAGTATGTTTATACAGGCTATTCAGCACCTGCTGGGGTTGAACTTCCCTCTTTAACTCAATAACGATACGCATCCCCTTACGGTCTGATTCATCACGTAATTCACTGATACCCGTGATTTTCTTATCAGCAACCAGGTCAGCTATCCTCTCTACCAGAGCTGCCTTGTTCGTCTGATAGGGAAGTTCTATGACAATTATCTGTCTCCGTCCGGTCTCGGAAGCATCGGTTATATATGCCTTTGCCTGGACCACTATCCTGCCGTGTCCGGTAGCGTAGGCGCTTTTTATACCTTCCTGACCCAGTATGATGCCAGCGGTAGGGAAATCTGGTCCCTTAACAAACTGGGTTAGTTCATCAACCGTAGCCTCCGGGTTATCAATAAGGTAGGAAATAGCATCACATATTTCACCCAGGTTGTGGGGTGGAATATTGGTCGCCATACCCACGGCAATACCTGAACTGCCATTAAGTAGTAGATTGGGTAACCGGGACGGTAAAATAGTAGGCTCTTTAAGACTATCATCAAAATTGGCCACAAAGTCGACAGTATCCTTATCAATATCAGCCAACATCAGTTCGGCAAGCTCAGTCAAGCGAGCCTCAGTATAACGCATTGCTGCCGGGGGGTCATTATCCACACTGCCAAAATTACCCTGCCCGTCAACCAAAGGATATCGCATAGAGAAGTCCTGTGCCAGACGTACCATAGCCTCATAAACCGGACCATCACCGTGAGGATGATACTTACCCAGCACTTCGCCGACAATGCGAGCGCTCTTCTTGGTAGCGCTGTTATGGTTGATACCCATATCATTCATTGCGTAGAGAATACGCCTCTGAACTGGCTTTAATCCGTCACGAACGTCGGGCAAAGCTCGAGCAACGATGACACTCATTGCGTAATCTAGATAAGAGCTACGCATTTCCTCTTCTATATTTACTGGTCTGGTCTTGCCTAAAACCACGCTAGTTTATCCTCCTACTCCTCAATTTCAGCCTCATCTTCAGCATCTTCTGACTCATCAGCCAATATTTCCATATCCCCTCCGCCTACTATGGCGTAGCCAGACTCCTCAGGTAGAGTCTCCTCGTATTCAAGCTTACGCCTTATTATCCTGTCGCCTATCCTATCGCCAACATAAGTCCGAATAGCCTCTATTCCCTTCGGCGGAAATGAAAGCCGCCCTACTTGAGACGGGTCCTGATATACCTCTTTAATGATGACTGTGACTGCCTCTTCGGTTGAACTGACGATAGCCGCAGTATATTGATTTCCACCCTCCATTAGTTTTATTAACCTCTGTCCATGTTTGGACTCAACCTGTCCCAGATACTCGCCATAATTATTCTCTACCACTAGGTTTAGACCATCTATCCTCAAATTTACAGTGCTACCCGCCACTGTCTTTGCCAGTATTTCCGGTGGCGCCAGATGATGTAGATTAACCACACCAGCCTTGCCTACTTCCTCTATAAACTGCTGTGGCGCGACCTTTTGAAAGCTATCTCCTGCTGTAGTTACAGTGTCTCCTAGATGGGATAAACGCTGAAGACTTCTCTTGGCAATGATATTATAAGGGTCAAGTTCCATTGCTTTTTCATAGGCTACTCTTGCTAAAGAATATTCTCCAAGCTCCATATAAGCTCTACCCAAACGGTTATGAGCATCAACATCA
>CAYOHA010000197.1:0-5432 GCA_964403625.1 uncultured Dehalococcoidales bacterium
TGGCAGAAGAGCCTGGTGGCTTCTAAAGGAAGGTGTATAATATACCTAATATACAGATGGGAGCCTTGTAGAACTCAAACATAAGTGGTAGAATATTCTTGTGTTTGAGTGTTAAATTGAATACGTTTTGTATCTAGTGACTGTGGTATAACGAAAAAGGTGTCGGGGTTATGAGGCATCAATACAATCCAGAGATAAACTCAGGTATGAAGCCACATAATCAGGTATGAAGCCACATAATATAGTAGAAATCGCCAAGTGGAAGAATAACACCACAGCAGCACTAACCCTATCCTTTGATGATGGCTACAAAGAGACAGTCAGGAATTGTGCCCGCTATCTGGCCGAGCACAAACTCAGAGCTACCTGGAATATCCCAACTGCCTATGCCGGCGGCACTCTTGAAGAACGGGATGTAGTCTCTTGGCCGGAAATCGGCGAGATGGCGCAACAATTGGACATGGAAATAGCTTCACATTCCGTAAATCACCTTGCTTCATACGCTTCACATTCTGAGTATTTTCGCAAGATCCCTACCGAGTTCTATTACGCAAGCAGCAAGATCGCCTATCTCCGGCAAATTATAGCAACGACATCTAGACTCCTACCCCATAAGCAACCGACTGGGAATAGTGCCGAAACAACAGCGCCTGATATCAACTATGAAGTGACTGTCTCAAAAAGTGAAATCGATAAGTACGTGGCCACTCAAATCGCCTTATCATACGTTTATCCATATGGGAAGTACAACAGGCCTTACAAGGACTGTGTGAAATCTGCCGGGTACATCTGTGCGCGTGGCGTGCTTAAAGGGTATAACGTCTATGAAAAAATAGACTTCTTCGCTTTACAGAATATGGTCTGGAGTGAACACACTACAGTAAAAGAGGCAGATAGTTGGATTAGTAAAGCAATGGCAAAAGGAGTATGGCTTATAGAGACTTACCATCTGGTGGCGAAAGGCAACCATTCTGCATACCAGTGGTTTGTCCCTGTTGGAGTCTTCCAGCAACATGTGGAGTACCTTTCCAACCTGGCAGAGAATAATAAGGTATGGATTGATACCCAGCAGAATGTAGCCAAATACATGAAGCAGAGGTTGAGCAGTGAAGTAACAATCCTCCATCAGGATCCCGGGGGCTATGTATTAAGGCTGAGCAACACGCTACCCCAGCTATATGACCAAGAGCTCACCCTGAGGATAGAAATCCCGCCCCAATGGCATGAGATCAAAGTTACCCAGGACGGAAGACCAATCACTGCCCGGAATGAGCAGAAATTCATCCTTTTTAACGCCTTTCCCAACAAAGGGGATATCCTCATAAAAGGCGTGAGGTGACGATATGAGTCAAAATTTGGTCATAAGAAAATTCAAAGATGGGGACGAGGAAAAAGTAAATGAGTTGCTGGCCACCTCTTTTAGCACCTGGAAAGGGAGCGGCTACTGGCGATGGAAATACAAAGATAATCCGGCTGGCTTTTACAATAATATCTGGCTGGCTGAGGAGGGAGGTAGAGTTGCCAGCTATTACGCAATAATCCCAGTAATGATCAAAGTCAACGACGAGTTAATCTTGGGAGCCCAGTCGTTAGACTCAGCCACTCATCCCGATTACAGACGCTGCGGGCTATTTGTGACCCTTGGGCAGAAGACCCTCACCGAAGCAGTCAACGATGGAATTCACATTTCCTATGGTTTCCCGGGCAGGACGGCTTACGGGGGGCATATGAAGACGGGATGGATTGATCTGGGCTCCGTCCCCAGGCGCTACCGCTTACTCAGGGTTGGAGCTGCCCTGAAGCTCGGGGCGGCAGTAGATCCGTTGATGAAGATACGGCCGCGGAACCTGAATAATACCGTCAGGCTGGCCTGGAAAGCCCTGCGAAAGCAAAATCTAACCCATGAGGAGACATCCCACCTCCGCGCTATTCGCTACGTTTTACTAATGCTCGCCGTACTTTTCTCCAATCCCAGGTGTTTATTCCGCCCTGGTAACGTAAAACAAATACCGGGCCTGGTAATCAAGGAGGTAGATTCCTTTGATGAGCGTATTACCCCTTTCTGGAGAGAAATCTCACGAAAATTCCCTATTGCTATCGATCGGAACCGCGAGTATTTAAACTGGAGATACAAACGTAACCCGGTAAGCAAATATGTGATATTCATTGCTGAAAATAGAGGTCAAATTGAGGGCTACATGGTGCTCAAAAGCGAGAGAGACGAGGGGATAATAATGGACATCATATCTAGGGAAAATCAGGTGTTTGCGTGCTTGCTTCATAAAGCACTCCGGCACTTTGCGGATGAAGGTAAGGCGATGGTAGAGTGTTGGATGACAGAGAGCTTCACCTACAACAGGATTTTGAAGAAATTCGGATTCGGTTCCTACCGATGGATGGTAAGATGGTCATCCCGTTTAAAAATTTTTCAAGGACTGATTAATCCCTTCATTATTTTCCTCAACTCACCGGATGCTAAGAAGATGGAAAGGCAACTCCGTCGACTGGATTCTTGGTTCCTGGCTGCTGGAGATAGTGACTGGGAGGACATGTCCCGGTTTACGCCGTAAGAGTAGCCATGACATTTGTAATTCTATGATGGTCTTGTAATATCAGTAGTTGTACATTAGCTTGTTATGTTACTCCCTTATTGAAATGGTCAGGTGCATTATGTATTCCCAGCTTCACTATCCAACAGAAGGAACGATAATGCATTAACGGAATGAATCCATATTTGCGAGTTCTTGTCGTCAGGACCTCATCAAAGCTGGAGATAGAGGGTGGATTTGGGTCAGGCTTTAGACCAGACGACAGAAGCAAGGGGGATTCATAATGACCGACAACAGGATGTCTATGTACAGAAGGCTTAGATTCACCACGGTTATTGTAATAAGCCAGATACTGCTAATAGCTCTGGCTATGTCCTGGCTGGTTCACATGGTTACTATCGCTATATCAGGCTCGGCTTACTTCGTGGAGAACAATCGTTTCATATTGTACGCAGAAATCTTGCCCCGTCTCTCATAACCATCTTTGCTATCTACATACTTACTAAGCTCTAACCAAATTCTTACGGTTTTCGCACTTATTATCCTTGAAGAACTCAAACACGGATGGTAAAGTTTTATGATAGAGTGTTAAAATGAAAATGATGTGCATTTGGTAGTGGCATTTAATTGAAACCCCCATTGATAACAATTAACTTGAAAAATACAGGATAATAGGCATAATACAAAATGAAAAAGTTATTTCTAATATCAATAATGCTTGTTCTATCGATTACCTCTGTTTTCGGTGCCTGCGCTAAGCCTGAAACAACACCTGTACCTCCCATTACACCTATACCGGCTCCAGCACCATCTCCTACACCTGCACTCACACAACCTCCAGCATCCGTGCCCATACCAGCGCCAGAACCGGCACCTGTTCTAACACCGACACCAGTCCCTACACCAACACCGACCCCTGAACCACTGGCGCATGGCGAACCCCTGACATGGACTGGAGTTAATCGAGCTGACCAATGTCTGGCTCTAACCTCTGATGGCACCAATATCTATGCCGGGCTTGGCACTGAACCGGTACAGGTGGTGAAGATAAACCCAGCCATCATGACTACGGTAGCTACCTGGACTGGAGCGGTTGGTCAGGTACGCTGTCAGGCTCTCACCTCTGACGGCACCTTTCTCTATGTTGGGCTTGGCACGGCACCGGCGCAGGTAGTAAAGATAAACCCTATCACCATGGCTACGGTAGCCACCTGGACGGGAGCGGCTGACCAGGATAGCTGTCGGGCTCTTAACTATGACAACAAATATATCTATGCCGGGCTTGGCACGGCACCGGCACAGGTGGTCAAAATCCAGCCGGCCACCATGACCGCTGTAATAACCTGGACCGGAGAGAATCGCCAGGATTATTCTTGGGCTCTCACCTCAGACGGAACCCATATCTATGCCGGACTTATCACTGAACCGGCGCAGGTAGTAGAGATCAATCCATTAACGATGACCACCATAGCCACCTGGATAGGAGAAGCCGGCCAGAATAACTGCCTGGCTCTTACCTCTGACGGAACCCATGTCTATGCAGGGCTTGGCACTGAACCGGCGCAGGTAGTAAAGATCAAGCCATTGATGATGACCACCATAGCCACCTGGATAGGAGAAGCCGGCCAGAATAACTGCCTGGCTCTTACCTCTGACAGAACCCATGTCTATGCCGGGCTTGGCACTGTAACGGCACAGGCAGTAAAGATCAATCCAGCCACTATGGCCTCGGTAACCACCTGGACGGGACTGCCTGAACTGGAAAATTACGGCCCAGGTCAGTATAAATGTCTGGCTCTCACCTTTGACGGCACCTTTATCTATGCCGGGCCATACATCTTACCAGCGCAGGTAATCAAGATAGACCCGGTAACAATGGCCACCATAACCACCTGGACCGGAAAAGCTGGCCAGTTTGACGGTTGGGCCCTCACCTTTGACGGTACCTATATCTATGCCGGACTTAGAATGCACACACCCTTTGCGGGAAACGACAAGACCCCAGGTTCAACAGCACAGGTAGTAAAGATAGACCCGGTAACCATGTCTACAGTAGCCACCTGGACGGGAGCGGCCGGCCAGAATTTCTGTTGGGTTCTCATCTCTGACGGCACTTATATCTATGCCGGGGTTGGCCCTAATCATTCACCAGCGCAAGTCATAAAGATAGACCCGGCCACCATGACCACTGCAACCACCTGGACCGGAGCGGCCGGCCAGGATGTAGGCTGTGTAGGTCTCACCTCTGATGGCAGGTATATATATGCTGGGCTTGGCACGGAACCATCGCAGGTGGTAAAGATAGACCCGGCCACCATGACCACGGTAGCCACCTGGACCGGCACGGACGACCAGAATTACTGTTCGTCACTTACCTTTAATGGTACCCATATCTATGCCGGACTCTGGACTTCACCAGGGCGGGTAGTCAAGATAGACCCGGCCACCATGGCCACAGTAGCCACCTGGACCGGCACGGACGACCAGAATTACTGTTCGTCACTTATCTTTAACGGTACCCATATCTATGCCGGACTCTGGACTTCACCAGGGCGGGTAGTAAAGATAGACCCGGCCACCATGGCCACGATTGCCACCTGGACTGGAGCGGCTGACCAGAATAGCTGTCTGGCTCTCACCTCTGACGGCACCCATATCTACGCTGGATTTCAAATAAAACCAGCGCAGGTAGTCAAGATAGACCCGGCCACTATGGCCACCGTAGCCACCTGGATTGGAGCGCCCGGCCAGAATAGCTGCAACTCTTTCACCTTTGACGGCACTGATATCTATGCTATGATCGACGCTGAACCAGAGCAGGTGATAAAGATGCATGATATTGATAAGGCTGTGAAATAGCCCGGCTATTTCGATTCTTGCCTT